>JAITKH010000043.1 GCA_031278535.1 Planctomycetota bacterium
CCCCAGACGAGGGAGGCCGGCGTTCTCATGATCGCCGATTCCATTGAGGCGGCGGCAAGAAGCCTCGACGACACGTCCCCAAAGCATCTTGGGGAGCTTATCGCCCGCCTGATCCGGGAACGCTTGGCCGAAGGCCAGTTCGAGGAGTCGGGGCTCACCATGCGGGACCTGAAAAAAGTGGAGGAGGTTCTTTATCGCATGCTGCTCAGCATGTTCCATACCCGGGTGAAATATCCCGGACAAGACAAGGACGCCCCCAGAAAAACCGGGGGAAAACCGTGACCGGCGGCGCGGAACTGCTGGCGACGGCAATATGTACCGACTCCGGCGGATTGGTCGATCCGCTCCTGGAAAATCGCCTGTCCGGACTGCTCGATTTCGCCTATCGGCGGAAGCGGAAAAAACCGGCCTCGCTTGATGTATTGTTGGCCGATGATTCCGAAATGGCCAGGTTGAACCGATTATACCTTGGCATCAACGATACCACCGACGTTCTCGCCTTCGAAGACGGGGAGACAGATGCGGCGGGGAGGCTTCGCCTGGGCGACATGGCGATTGGGGTGGAGACGGCCAGGCGCGTTGCCGGGGAGCGCGGGGTGCCCTTTGCCGACGAATTGTCGTTTTACGCCCTGCACGGTCTCCTGCACCTTCTCGGTCGCGTGGACGAAGAAGATGATGACAGACAGGCGATGCTGCGCGAACAGCTTGCCATCATGCGCGCCTACGGCCTGGAAGTTTCGGACAATCTGCTATAGCGCTTGTCCAGGGATGGAGAGAAAACAACAGGGAGAGGAGGGGGAAGGAAATCATGCTGTGGCAAGGGGTTCCCCTGTGGGTTGACATAGCCGCCATGGCCTTCCTGTGCGGAGTGAACTTCTTCAGCGCCGCCTACGGGTCGGCCTTGCTGGGAGCCAGCCGGTTTCGCATAAAAAAAGCGCTGGAACAGAGGAACCTTTCCGCTTCCGCCTTTCTCGCCCGGATTGCCCAGGACGATCCTTCCATCCTCATGCGAGTGGATCTCCTGTATGTTTTTTCCACCGTGGTCTTTTCCTGCTGGGGGTTGTGGGACGCGATTCACCTGGAGACGCACACGCTTTCTGGCAACTATTTCCGCTGGGCCGTCCTTTTCCTTCTCATGCTTTTCCTGATCCGGATGATGGCCAATCCCGTGGGAGATCGATTTTCCGAGCGGTTGGTGATTGGCGCGGCCCTTCCCATGGCGGCGTTGTCCGCCCCTTTTCTACCCCTGGTTTGGTTGGCCCTTTCCATCGGCAGGGTCTTTGCCCGGGCCGCGGGGGTGGAAGAAAACGATAGCGAAGAGGATCGCGAAGCCGAGATGATCGACGCGGTCTCGGACGGCCAGTTGGACGGAGTGGTCGAGGACGGCCAGAAGGAGATGATCGAGGGCATCATCGACTTCAAGGACGCGGATGTGGCCGATATCATTGTCCCCCGGACGGAGATGACCAGCGTCGACGTGGATGCCCCCCTTTCCGAGGCCATAGCCATCGGCATGGAGCGCGGTTTTTCGCGCTTGCCGGCGTATCGGGGCAATCGCGACAACATCGTGGGCGTTTTCCACGTCCGCGACGCCTTGCGGTATTGGGACAAACCGGAGTCGGAGCGGCCGCCCCTCGCCGAACTCGTTCGTCCGCCGTTGCTGGTACCGGAAACCAAGCTTGTCCCGGAACTCCTGGCGGAGATGCGCCGGGGCGAATCGCATATGGCGGTGGTGCTGGACGAATACGGAGGCACCTCCGGATTGGTTACCATGGAGGACGTATTGGAGGAGATAGTCGGCGACATCCAGGACGAATACGACGCCAAGGCCGGCGGCCAGACCGGGGGACAAGTTTCCCGGCTGGACGACGAATCCCTGCTCGCCGACGGGGGCGTCCATGTCGCCGATCTCAACAAGACGCTTGGTCTTGCCATAATACCGGAGGACGACGATTACGAAACCGTCGCCGGTTTTGTCTTGGACAACCTTGGCCACATCCCCAAGGCGGGGGAAAGTTTCATTTATGAGGGCAAGTTGCTTGTCCGGGTGCTCCACGCCGACGATCGCCGGGTCCGGCGGGTACGGCTGCGTCTTGTTGACGAAAGCGGGGATTGAAGCCGGTTTGCGGGAAGCGATTCCCGGAAAACGCGTCGGGAAGGAATCCGGTGTTCGGACTGTTGAAAAAGGCGCCGGCCCGCTTCCGGAAATCCTTCGGATATGCTTGGGACGGCTTTAAGGCGGCCTTCGCGAAAGAGGAGTCCTTCAGGCTGGAAATGATCGCCTTCTGCCTTCTCGCCGCCGGCCTGTGCCTTGTTTCCTGGCCGCCCTGGAAAAAAATTGCTCTTGGCGCCTGTTTTATCCTGGTGCCGATGGCGGAAATGTTCAACTCCGCCATCGAGGACGTTTGCGACCTTGTCACTCTCGATCCCTCGCCCCGGATCAAGAGCGCCAAGGACAAGGGGGCGTTGGCCGTTCTCTTCGCCATCGTTGTCAATGCCGGCGTGCTGGCCGCCCTGCTTCTCGCCTGACGCAAAACATCCCGGCGCATGGACAACCGGCATTCGGCAACGTGTCCGCCCGTTCCCAAAAAGAAAACCCCATCGCCCGGACTTGCGCCGCGGACGACGGGGATGGAGCCTCCGTTCGCACGCTGAATTCTATTTCATGCTTTCGATTCTTTTCAGCCAGGCGTCGCCGTTCTTTTCGATGAAGTCTTTTTCGATAGTGGGCCTGACCTTGTCGCGGAAAGGCTTGGTATCCACTTCGATTATCTCCATGCCCGCCTTTTTCATTTCTTCGATGAACTTGGCTTCGTTGTCGGCGATGAATTTGCGCTGGGCCTGGGCGCCGAAACGGGCGGCCTCGACCAGGATTGTCTTGAGATCGGCCGGGAGCGCGTCGAATTTGGGCTTGTTCATGACCATGATGAGCGGGCCGTAGATGTGCCGGGTGAGGGACAGGTATTTCTGCACTTCATAGAACTTGCCGGAATAGATGGGAGCGATGGGGTGTTCCTGGCCGTCCAGCTTGCCGGTCTTCAGGTTTTCATAGATGTCCTTGAAGGGAACCGGATGCGGATTGGCGCCGAACATGGTCCAGATCTTGACGTGAACCTGGTTTCCGGGCATGACCCGCAGTTCAAGCCCCTTGACGTCATCGGGAGTCTTGATGGAGCGCTTGTTGTTGGTAATGCTGCGGACGCCGTTTTCGTAGAAGGCGAGACCCTTGACTCCGAACGGCTCCAGCACGGCCAGCATCTCGTCGCCGAAGCCGCTGTCAAGGATCTTGTGGGCCTGGGGGGCGTTGTCGAAGAGGTAGGGGATGTCGAAGACGTTAAGCCTTCCGTCCCAATTGGCGAAAAAACCGGCGCCCCCCACGTAGACGTCCAGGTCCCCCGATCCGGACCGGACCATTTCGACCATTTCCTGCGGACCGCCCTTTTCGCTGGCGGGATACAGCTCCATTTCAATCCTTCCGCCCGCCTTGGCCTTGACTTGGTCCGCCATGGCCTGGATGCCGATGAATTGGGAATCGGTCCTGGCCGTCTCGTTGCCGACCTTGATGACCACCTTGTCCGCCGCCAGGCCCGCGCCCGCGGCCGAAAGCAACAGCAACGCCAGTAGCATCTTGCGCATGACATTTTCTCCTTTGCCTAAAAAATCCCCCGGACACACCCTCCTCCCGCCCCGGGCGGAGGGATGATGTTCCGGTCATGGAGCGGGAAACGCACTTACCCCGTCTTCTTTTTCCGCGTCTTTTGCCAAATCGGGATCGCCAGGGACAGGCAGATGAGGGTGAAGAAGAGCCAGCAGATTCCGGTGCCGAAAAAGGCGGCGTAACTTCCCCGGTTCATCAGGAGCGCGCGGCGGAAATGGCTTTCGGCCATGGGGCCGAGGATGAGCCCGAGGACCGCGGGCGACGCCGAGATTTTCACCTTGTTCAGGAAATACCCGATTATCCCGAAGAGAAGCATCACCTCCACGTCGAAAAAATTGTTGGCCATGGCGTAGGAACCGACCACGCAGAGCAGAAAGATGGCGGGCGTCAGCACCGCCTTCGGGATGGAGAGCACCCGGACGAACAGCCGTATGCAGGACAGCCCCATCAGGAACATCGCCACATTGGCGAGAAACATGCCCAGGAACACGCTGTACACCAGTTCCGCGTTGTTGCGGAACAACAGGGGACCCGGCTGGAGACCCTGGATGGTGAGGGCGCCAATCATGATGGCGGCCACCGCGTCGCCCGGTACGCCCAGGGTGAGCATGGGTATCAGGGCGCCGCCGGTCACCCCGTTGTTGGCCGATTCCGGCGCCGCCACCCCCTCCGGAATGCCGGTGCCGAATTTTTCGGGATGCCGCGAGATGTTGCGCGCCTGCCCGTAGGCGACGAAGGCGCCGATGTCGGCCCCGGCTCCGGGGATGATGCCGATGGCGGTGCCCATCAGGCCGAACAGGGGGGAAGTCTTGAGGATTGCCGCCAGGTCGGACTTGCGGGGCAGGACGCTGTCCAGTTTTTCGGTCGCCGCGCCTTTCCTGTAAATGTCCTCGATGCTCTCGAACGCCTGGGACATGGCGAAAAGCCCGATCATGACCGGAATGTAGCTGATGCCGGAGAGCAGGTTGATGTTGTCGTAAGTGAAACGCATGTAGCCGGTGATGCCGTCGATGCCGACGCAGGAGAGGACGATGCCAAGGGCGCCGCAGAGAACGCCCTTGGCGAGATTGTCGCCGCTGATGCTGGCGATGACGCAGAGGCCGAAGACGGCGAGCATGAAAAATTCCGGCGAGCTGAATTGCAGCGCGACCTTGGCGAGTTGCGGGGAAAGCAGCGCCAGGATCGCGCAGCTGATGACGCCGCCGATGAAGGAGGCGGTGGTCGAGATGCCCAGGGCCCTTCCGGCCTCGCCGCGCTTGGCGTATTCGTAGCCGTCCAGAATCGTCGCCGCCGCCGCCGGGGTGCCGGGAGTGCGGATGAGAATGGCCGAAATCGAGCCGCCGTAAATCGCTCCCACGTAGACCCCGAGCAGGAGCAGGATGCCCGGCGTCGCCTCCATGCCGAAGGTCAGGGGCAAGACCAGGGCCACGCCCATGGTGGCGGTGAGACCGGGGAGACAGCCGATGCCGATGCCGGAGGCGACTCCTCCCAGGATGTACAACACCGTCTCCAAGGACAATACATTGCCAAGAATGTCGCCGATCATCTGCCGTCTCCCCGAATCGCGGGACTACATGAGGAACCCGAACCGGAAGGGAACATGAAGAACCTCGCTGAACACGAAGTAAACGATGCCGACAATGGCGATCGAGGACAGGGCGGAAACATGAAAGCGGTATTTGCCGAACCAGCTGATCAGGCCGAAGAGCAGCAGGACGCTCGTGACGCAGAAGCCCACGATTTGGACCAGGACGACATAGACCGCCATGATCCCCATGCAGAGATAGACCCGCCGGCGTTCTTCGCGAAAAAGTCCAAGAGGTTTGTTGTCTTCCGGCCGCATGCGGAAGGAGGCGATTGCCAGCGACAGGGACGCCATCAGCATGATCACGGCAATGGCAGTTGGGAAAACCGCCGGCCCGGGTACGGTTCCCCGGCTGCCCGGGAAGGCCCGGCTTGCCCATATGACGAAAACGGCCAGGGCCGCAAAGGCGGCGGCGGCGGCAAGATTGCCTCTTTTCATGACAGACCCGCCTCCCGTCTCCGTTCGTTCGGGAATTGGATTGCAATTGCGGACTTCGGAGACGTTCTCCCGTGAAAAATCCCGAATCGTATTTGCGATTCGAACGGCGACGGAAACCATCGGCGTTCCCGTCGCCCCGAATGAGAAAAAACGCCTAATTGGCGAGGCCGAGTTTCGTGATCAAGGTCTTGAAGAGGTCATTGTCCCTGGCCAGTTTCTGGGCGAACTCGGAGGAGGAAAGGATATCGATGTCATTTTTGGTGTCCTTCATGAATTTGACGAAAGCCGGGCTCCTGGCTGCGTCGGTGAATGTCTTCTCGAGCCAGGCGGCTATTTCCGGGGGAGTGGCGGGCGGAACGCCAAAACCGCGCCAGGTGCCGACAGAAACGTCATAGCCCAGTTCCTTGGTGGTGGGAACGTCCGGAGCGGAGGCGAGGCGTTGGGGAGCGAGAACCGCCAGGACTTTCAGCTCTCCCGCTTCGATCTGGGATATCACTTCGGCGTAGCTTACCGACACGGCGTCAATGTGCCCTCCGAGAAGCGAGGTGATGGCGGGGGCGGCGCCGTCGAACGGAACGTGGATGAATTCAACCCCGGCCACCTGTTCCAGGCCCGCCGCGGCGAGGTGCCAGATGGCGCCGATCCCGGAGTTGCCGACCTGGAGCGGATTTTTCTTGGCGGCGGCCAGGAGATCGGCCAGCGTATTGTACGGCGAGGATTTTTGAACGGTCACGGCACTGTAGGCCGAATTGACCATCATGAGGGGCTTGAACTTGTCGTAATAAATGTCGCCGCCGGTTCCGGTATGGGGGAGTGTCACCAGTTCCACCGTGATCATGGTTATGATGTTGCCGTCCGGGCGCGCGTTCTGGCCGTAGGACATGCCGACCGAACCGCCGCCGCCGGTGCGGTTTTCGACGGCGATTCCCCTCGGAAAAGAAGTCTTCATGGCGTCGGCCAGGGCCCGGCCGATCAAATCGGTTCCGCCGCCCG
>JAITKH010000076.1 GCA_031278535.1 Planctomycetota bacterium
ACGGCAGAATCAAATCCACTGCGTCTTTCTCCTGGGAAGGGGCGATGGCTTCTGAAGCGACGTCTTTGGCAGACACTTTCTCTTCGACAGTCTGATTTTCCGCCGCCGTTGCATGCATCGTCTTTGCGGCTGGCTGGAAAGCGTTTCGGAGCCGCGGTTCTTCGTCGCCCGCCGTCTCGATGCGAACTCGATGTATCTTTTCGGTTTCGCCTTGATGGTACGATCCATTTGTCGCCGGAATCGATCCGGTTCCGATTTGGATATCAGCCGACATGACAGGCCTCCTTACCTTTCACGTTCCCGACGGCCAATCCCTTGGCTCGTCATAGCCTCTTCCGTCAACACCCTGATCCTAAATCCGGATCAAATTTATTAGCGGTCGGAATGCCGAAATCTTAAGGCGGGGGAAAAATATCTTATTTTTTTTTGATAATCCTATGGAATATCGTGGAATATCCATACGACCATGGTTGGAGTCTCGATGTTACCAGATACCTGGCCCGCCGCCAGGAGCGCCGCGTTTGATCCCGGCCGGCTCCACGTAGCGATAGGTTCCGCCTCTAACCTCGGCATGAAGGGCGAGCATGCGCTTTTTCCAACCCGCCTCCCATTGCTCCAAGGACTCGCCGTTGTCGCGAAGCAGCTTCTCCACTTCGGCCAAAGCGGCCTGGGTGAGGCGACGGTTCCATTGCCTGTCGAAGTCGCGGGGCTCGCGGGCTCCGGCAACGCAAATATCGATAAGCGCGGGAACGTCCAGACCCCAGACCACGCGGCAAGCCCGAAGAAAACGGCCGGTTACCGGAACGGGCCATCGCAGATGGGGATAGGGAAGATAGGGATCGATGGCGGCATCGATGGCGGCGCGGACCGTCTCCGGACCGGCGCGTTCGAATTCCCTTTCCTCCCGCCGAAAAATGGCCTCGCCCGTAACCATGCGGAGATCGAAGACAATTCCCCACATGGCGGCGTAGGAATGGGAATCGATTTGATCTCCCATAATCAGGTTCATGATTTCCCGTACGGGAGGACAGTTGCCGCTGTTGACGAGACGGGCAAGTTCGGCAAGTCTTTCCCGGTTGACCGAACCGATGTCGGAGACGCTGATGACGAGACCGTTGTGATCCTTCTCGGCGCGGCCGCTCTCCATGTTCATGGCCATGCCTTCGGCCAGCCACAGGGGTACGGTGGGAAGTCTGGCCGTTTTGTAGCCGGGAACCCGTTCATAGACCTCCGGCGGAGTCGGATAATGAAGCGCCCGGTGGCAATATTGATGGAAGCCTTCGTGCATGGCGGTGGCTTCGGGCGAATGGCCGCCCTGCGGCCGGTAATAGACGTGAACCTCTCCCGAAATGGTGCAGAAACCATTGGTGACTCCGGGCGGATATTCGAACAGGGCGGCTTGGCGATCATAATCGCGGCGATCCAGATGAAGCCAAAACGGCATGAGGTCGCCAGGCGGAAGGGGAATCTCGTCCAGACCGGCATATATGTCGAACATCCGTTCCATCAACAGGGCGGCGTGGCGGGCCATTCCGTTCCCGCGTTCGCCAAGTCCGGAGCCGACCAGCCGCATCCGGTAATGCGGGGAAATATATTCCGCCACTTCCAGTCCGGAACCGGCGCTTCCGTCCAGTCCGGCGCAGCCGGCAAGCGACAGAACAACGGCAAGACCGAACGGCGCCAAGGATTTTTGCTGACAGAGCCGCATACGGTGTTCCCCACTGCGCCAAAGCGAAACAATGCCCGCGATCAATTGCCCCGCGCGGAACGGCCCTTTCGCATTTTCCCTATTCCGTTGTTCGGCTTGTCATGCCGTTCCGGTCTCCCGGGGTTTGGGAAGCGGCCTGGCGTTCCGGCATTTCGGATAACCGGTACAGGAAAGGAAGGGACCGCGGCGGCTCATCCTGACCGTCATTGGCGCACCGCATTTCTCGCAGACCTCGCCCTCCACCTCCGGCAGATCGACTACTTTCCCGTCCTTGTCGATGTGTTTGGCGTTCCGGCAGTCGGGATAGCCGGTACAAGACAGGAAGGGTCCCCGCCGCCCGGATTTCACTTGCATGGGTTTGCCGCATTTCTCGCAGACGCGGTTCACTTCAGGGAGCCGGATCACTTTCCCGTCCTTGGCGATGGGGCGGGTACCCTTGCAGTTCGGGTAGGCGGAACACGCGAGGAAGAGTCCGAAGCGGGAGCGCCGGACCACCATGGAACCGCCGCAAACTGGACAGACGACGCCGGAAAGATCCGCCTCGTTCGGTTCGCCCGTCCCTTCCTCTCCGGCCAGGCGCCGGGATCCGGAGCATTCGGGATACCGCGAGCAACCGAGGAAAGCGCCGCGCTGATTGTAACGAATCATCATGTCGGCCCCGCATTCGGGGCATTTTTCGCCGTTCGGGGCCGGCTGGCCCTTGAGAGCCGGCGATGAGGCCATCGCCTGCCCAAGCCGGCTTTCGAACGGTTTGTAAAATCGGTCGACCAGGCCGGACCAGTCCGCCTTTCCTTCTTCGACGCTGTCGAGATCCGACTCCATGCGGGCGGTGAATTTTACGTTCATGATGTCGGGAAAGTTGTCCTTGAGAATGCCGGTGACCGCCATGCCCAGGCGCGTGGCGAAAAAGCGGCGGTTCTCCTGCCGGACATACCCGCGATCCTGGATGGTTTGCACGATGGGGGCGTAGGTGGAAGGACGGCCTATGCCCTCCTTTTCCAACTCCCGCACCAGGCTGGCCTCGCTGAATCGGGGCGGCGGCTGGGTTTGATGCCGCCCGGGAACGATTTCCCCGACGGCAAGCATCTGTCCCTTTGCGAGCGCCGGAAGAATCTGATCCTCCTCCCGCTTTTCGTCGGCGCCGTCCTTCTGGACATCGGCGTCGTTCTCATTCTTCCCGGTTCTCTCCACCTTCCGTTTTTTTGCAAAAGCGGAGGAAACAACGGTATGGCCATCGAAGACGACAGTCCGTCCCTTGGCTTCAAAGACGCCTTCGCCCACCGCGATTTTTGCCGTGGTCACCAGATATTCGGCCGGGGCAAGTTGTGATGCGACGAAACGGCGCCAAATCAGGTCGTAAAGACGGTATTGTTCGGATGAAAGGAAAGGTTTCATCTTTTCGGGCGTCAGGGTCGTCGAAGCCGGTCGGATGGCTTCGTGTGCGTCCTGGGCGCTCTGGCGGCTGGCATAGAAATTCGGCTTTGCGGGAAGATAGGGCGGGGCAAGATTTTTCCCTATATAGTCCCGTACTTCGGCGATAGCCTCGGGAGCGATACGGGTGGAATCTGTTCGCATATAGGTGATGAGTCCGGTCGATTCGCCGCCCTCCAATTCCACCCCTTCGTAAAGCTGTTGGGCCACGCGCATGGTGCGCTGCGTCCCAAACCCGAGTAGGGTGGAAGCCGCCTGCTGGAGAGTGGAAGTGATAAAAGGCGGAGAAGGCCGGCCCTTCACCTCGCGCTCGGTCAATTCGGCCACCTGGCCGGCTTTTCCCCTGAGTTCGGCCGCAATAGCATCCGCGGCCGCCTCGTTCGGGGCGGTTGGGGTGCGAGAAATCTTTTTATCGGCGCCGGGCAGGACAAATTCGCCGCCTTTCCAGGAGACAAGTTCGGCTTGGAATTCGCTCTCTTTTCCTCCTCCTCCTTCAGGCCGCATGCGGGCACGGATCCGCCAGAATTCGACCGAAATGAAAGCGCGTATCTCCTCCTCCCTTTCGGCCACCAAGCGCATCGCCACTGATTGCACCCGGCCGGCGGAAAGGCCCTTGGCAACTTTTTTCCAAAGGAAGGGGGAAAGACGGTAGCCAACGATCCGATCCAGCACCCGGCGTCCCTGCTGGGCGTTCACCAAATCCATATTGACGGCGGCAGGACGGGCCATGGCCTCGCGGACAGCCGACCTGGTGATGGCGTTGAATGTGACCCGGCTCGTCTGATCGTCGGGAAGGTTCAACAATTCCTTGAGATGCCAGGCGATGGCCTCGCCTTCGCGATCCGGATCGGGGGCGAGATACACATGGCCGGCCTTGTTCAGGGCGGTCCTGAGCTCCCGTATCACCTTCTCCCGCGAAGCGATGGGGACATAAACAGGCTGGTAGCCATGCGCAAAATCAATGCCGATGTCAGCGCCGCTCACCCGGACCGGCATATCCCGGACATGTCCCATGGAGGCCTTTACCACGAACTCGTTGCCCAAAAATTTTTTGATGGTCTTGGCCTTGGCGGGACTTTCGACTATGAGCAGCTTGACCTTGCCGGTAAGACGGCGCGGCGGCTCCCGTTTTTCCGGCCTTGCCGCCGGAGAATTTTTCTGTTCTCGCCGGCCGCCGCCGATCCCGGACGGGGATTTGCCGATCGCCGACTTTGCCGGAAAGGAAATCCCGGCTGCGCCGTCCGGCCGGCGGGCGACGGCGATCGCCTTGCTCAACGTCAGTCTGTCGTTACGCATATGCCCGATGACGCGCCGCATGAGGGAACAGTCGGCTTCGCCGGCATCAGCCAGTTTGATGTGAAGCGATTCCTCCACCGCTCCCGGCGACACCCGCAGGGCGGCAAATTCGCGTAAAAGCAGTTTGACATCGGCAGCGCCCCCGGCTTTATCCTCGCTCACCCTTCTCTCCTGTCCTCTCCGTCCCGGATTTCGTCGATCAGAACGTTCCTTTTCCCCGGACAGGGAAAAGGAGGGGGAAACGACTGAAAGTACAAATACAGAATCCTTTCCCGCAAAGCAAGCGAAAGATTGGGGAATCATTTCCGGCGGCGTAAAAGGACATAAAAACTCCCGCAGGCATTCCGTGAAAGCGGAATGCCTGCGGGAATGCCATTCGTATCCACGCCACCGGTCCGATCATGCTCCCGGATGGCGCCACGCCTCACTCGGTTTCGTCGATGGGAGCTTCCGGCATGGCCAGATCGTTAATTAATCGGGAAATATTCTTGATATGTTCCACGTTCGCCGGAGTGATGGAGAAACCGACGCCGTAAAAATCCGGATTGACGTCACGCTTGCACCACCGGCAGAGACCGGTGAAATCAGCAATTTGCAATTGCCCGTCGCTGTTGCGCCAGCGAAGGCGCATGGAATATTCCTTGCCGATCTCAAGCGGGGAATCGCGCATCAGCATGATGCCGCGCGTCGTGATGTCAACCAGATATCCCAGAATATCTCCATTGTCCCGGTTGAAGGCGCGGAGATAATAGATGAGATAATGGCGCCGCAGATTCCGCTTATTGGCAAATTCGTCAATATTCTTTGTGTCCATTCACTTCTCCTGCCCGCGACGGACACCGCGAATGCGTCAAATTTCATCCAAGGCGCGATCAAGGGCGATCTCCAATTTTTCCCGGGTAAAATACTCTCCCGAGGCAATCTTTTGCCGCACCTGGATCACCTTTTCCATCCGCACGCCTTCTATCCCGGTCAGGCGCATGATGTTTGAGGAAATCTCCACCGAATCCGCCACCGCCGTCTCGACACGATAGACCGCCTTTCCGCCCTTCCTGGCCGGCGACGCCATTCCGGCGCCACCGACGGCGTTCACATTGTCAACCATGTTTTTCCCCCCTCCCCAAACCTGAACTCCCCGAGAAAGTATAGCCGAAAAACGGCGAACATGCAAGCATGATTTTTGCCGTTTCTTTCAAAACCGTCCTTTCCCGCTATACCGGTATTCCCATTTTTTCCAAGCGTTTTCGTATTTTCCGGATCATGGCTCCATGAATCTGGCAAATCCGGCTTTCGGTAACCTTGAGAATATCGCCGATTTCCTTCAGCGTCAGTTCCTCCTCATAATACATGACCACCAGCTGTTTTTCTTTTTCGGTCAGCATGTCCATGACCATTTTGACGATCTCCTCGGTTTCCAGCCGCGCCCCGGGCGAATCGCTTCGGCCGGCGACAATGGCGCTTTCCAGGGAGCGCCCGCCTCCTCTCTCATTGTTCTCGGAAAGGCTGACGCGACGGGCGGCCTGGGCGCTCATCTCGGCGTCCCAATACTCGTCCATGGTGAGGCCAGCGGCGGCGGCGATATCCTCGGGCACAGCCTGAGAACCCTGGCTCAGCAGTTCCGATTCCACTTTCTCAATGCGGTTGACCCTGTCCCGTACCACCCGCCCAAGAATATCGTGCGACCGCAATTCGTCCAGCACCGCGCCGCGGATGCGGGTAATGGCGTATGTGGTGAACTTGGCGTCCAGGGTCGGATCGTACTTGTCCACTGCGGAGATCAAGCCAAGACAGCCGGCTGAATACAGTTCCTCTCGGGAAATGAACGAGGGAAGGTTGATGGCCATTCGCGACACCGTCACTTTCACCAGCGGGAGATAGCTGTCAACCAGCGCCTCGTAGGCCGCCCGGTCGCCATCGCGGGTCTTTTTCCAGAGTTCCGTCTGGCCGGAATCGTCATCCTCGTCGCTTGGTCCGGATTTGCTTCCGGATTGGTTTCCCCGCGACATGGATGACATCAGGCATTCTCCCGATCACGCCGTCGGCGGCTTCGAATCGATCCGATCTTATTTTCCAGCGTCGGAAATCTTCTTTCAGGATTTCATCGGCGAACCGCACGCCTTTCCCGCGGCGAATGAGGACTTCCCCGGCTCCCAAAAGAAACGCGCACCCCCGGAATCGGGGAGCGCGTCGGGGCGTTGCCAGGCGGCAATCATCGGCGTTCGCGCTCAAACCGCCGCCGCTGGCCTGTCCGTCTTCACATCCTTGAGCTTCCGCATGGCGGAAGGATAATCGTGGAATTCGTCATCCAGACGGAATATAGGCAGGGTATCGAGCATGGTATGGGCAGCCATGACGTCGGCGGAGCCGTCCTGCCGCCACCCGTCGTGGAGGGTTATGTGATATGCAAGATCATGCTCGGTATAGTCGAAGCCCATCAACTGCAGCTTGCTCTTGGCGGCTGCGCATTTACCGCAACCGGGTTTGGAATAAACCTTGATGTTCATGGAAAAAACTCCTTTTTCAAACTGCGGCGCCAATTCCCCTTTTCCGCGCGATTCATAGTCCTCTCCAATTATTTTCAAGCCAATTCTTTCCAGCATACGGACAAAATTGAAAAAAGCAAGAAAAAAACCATATGGCGATTGATTCTTTTCTTTCTGTAAGGTAATGCGCTGCGCAAGTTTTTCATTTTTGTAATTAGTCGTCCCTGAAAAAGGGGGAGTGAGGCAATTAGCCCGGCCCGACGGAGGCTGCGTCAAGCGGCCCGAGTGGAGGGAAAACGGAAGAATACGGGAATAAGACGACAAAAAAGGTGATTTTCCCTGAAGTGACAAAAAAAGCCGACAATGAACCTAAGGAGCAACCTCAGGTTTTGACCAACCGCGCACAG
>JAITKH010000104.1 GCA_031278535.1 Planctomycetota bacterium
CCCGCGGCCTCTGGTGCGTCCAGCTCGGACTGCTTGAAGCTAAGGCTACCCGCTCCGGCGGCCGCCGTCGCGGACAATAACCAGGTGCTTACCGCAGACAGCGGTTTCCGACTGGACGATTTGTTCATGGGTTCCGGCCTGCCCGAAAGCATCCAGGGGCTGGGGATGGAATTTGACGCCGGCGATGGTTGGCAACCCATGGAACCGACCCGGACTGTTCCC
Organism: Planctomycetota bacterium; assembly: GCA_031278535.1. Taxonomy (GTDB): domain Bacteria; phylum Planctomycetota; class SZUA-567; order SZUA-567; family SZUA-567; genus JAJBSZ01. Next base: position 223 of record JAITKH010000104.1, read on the forward strand.
ATCCGGGCCGGCATGTCCTTCCGTCCGGCCGCCAATCGGGAAGGGGCGGCCGGACTGTTCCTCGCCGATGGATCGGTTATATCGCTTACCGACAATTCGCTCCTCGCATCCACTGATCAAGGTTTTCAACTCCGGGGCGGGGTGATGTCCGTGAATACGCCTGACAGGATGACAGAATCCATGCGCCTGCATTTTTCCGAACGGGATGTCTCGGTGCGACCGGAAACTTTCCTCGCGGTTATGGTTGAACCGGCGGAAAAATATGCCGCCGGCGGAGCACCGGCGCCAAAAATTGCCGTGGCTGACGGAGGTCTGGCCGTAGCCCGCGGCAGGTACGGAAGCGGTCCGCTCCTCGCCAATCACGTATATGCCATTGACAATTACGTTTCGCCCGATCTGCCAAGTCGCACCCTCGGACCTTCAGAATGCGAAGAACTGGAAAAGCAGTTTCCGGCTTCGTTTATGTCCGCGCCAATCAATCCTGCCCTATTGGTCAGCATGGGAGAAAATGGCGGATTCCGGCCGACCGGCTCCGGTGCCCGGCCTTCCTATCTGAGCGAAACGACGCCACTCGGCTTCACCCAAAAGAATTCCCGCTGGGTTGCGGACAGTTATGCCGGCCAGCCCACCATCGGGGTGCAATATCTTTCCGACGCATTCTTTGCGTTCGCCGACAAACATCGCAACCTAGCTCCGGCGCTGGCCTTGGGTCCCGATACCATTCTTGACGGCGGCGATGGCAAATTCTACGAGATTGTCCGCTAAACAGACCATGAATCGGGCTTTTCCGCCGGGGAATCATGCCGCCATCCCGACGCAGGCCGTTTTTTTTCAAAATGAGAACCGACGGCATCATGACGACGCGGGATTCCCAGTATAGGGAGAAACAACGAGGACCAACCGAAAGAAAAAGTGGCTTTTCCCCACTCCTGACGGTATACTGTATATGCCCGGACGTTGTTCCGGGCTGATTCGGTATTATGCTGAGGACGATACGCGCCATGACGCACAGAAGACATTTTCCCCATCCCAGCATCAGGAGATTGCCATCGTATCTCCGCCTTCTCCTCAGACTGCGCGACGAAGGGCTGCCGAAGGTTTCCTGCACCCGCATCGCCCGGGAATTGGATCTCGACTCAACGCAGGTGAGAAAGGACTTGGCCCTGACAGGAATCACCGGTCGACCCCGCATAGGATACATACTTGCCGATCTCATTCGGGCGATCGAGGGTTTCCTGGGCTGGACCCGTTGCACCAACGCCTTTCTTGCCGGAGTCGGAAACTTTGGACGGGCCTTAATAGGATACGAAAATTTCCGGCATTGCGGTCTCAATATTGTCGCCGCCTTCGATGTGACGGACGAAAAGGTGGGAACGGAGGTCTTCGGCCGATCCGTACATCACATGAGGGACATGCCGGTCCTGGCGCGGAAACTGGGGGTGGTAATAGGGATAATTACCGTCCCGGCAGCCGCCGCCCAGAAGGTAGCCGACACCATGATCGAAAGCGATATCAAAGGGATTTGGAATTTCGCGCCTGCCAGGCTGGAATTGCCGGAAGGCATACGGGTGGAGAACGTCGAACTGGTGAGCAGCCTCGCGGTACTCTCCGTTGCCATGAAGCAGAATTGAAGGCTCCTGTTTACGATGAGACCATCGTGGGCGGATACTTTTTGGATGTTGACGGCTCCAAAGCCGCGTTGAGGAGAGTCAGATGGCTGACATCGCTTCGCGGGAAGATGATCTGGACGAGGAACTCTTCAAACGAATTTGCAAATTCGTTTATGAAAAGACCAAGATCAATCTCGGCAAGAACAAGATGGAACTGGTGCGTTCCCGTTTCGGCAAAATTATCCGCCAGCGCGGAATGAAGGGTTTTCACGACTATTTCAAATGGGTGCGGGAAGACGACACGGGCGAAGCGTTGAAGGAGATGATGAATGCCATCTCCACCAACCTCACTTCTTTTTTCCGCGAAAACGAGCATTTCAAGTTTCTCGCCGCAACCGTCATTCCTTGGATTGAAAAGAATTCTGCCTCGCGGAAAGGAGGAAAAATCCGCCTTCGAGGCTGGTCGGCGGGTTGTTCCACGGGAGAAGAGGTATACACCATGTCCATCGTCATCGCCGAGACGATTGCCCACAGGCAAGAATGGGACATAAAACTCCTTGCGACCGATATCGATACGGATGTGGTCAGGCACGGAATGCGCGGGATTTACGAGCGGGATCGGATGGAAACCGTAGCGCCCGGCCTGATCGGCAAATATTTCACCCCGTGTGTGAACGAGAAGGGACGCGACGCCTTTCAGGTAAACGACACGCTCCGCCAAATGGTCATTTTCCGCCATCTCAACCTGTTTAGCGACTGGCCGTTCAAACATAAATTCGACTTCATTTTCTGCCGCAACGTGATGATTTATTTTGATCGCCCAACTCAAGAGGGGCTGGTGAACCATTACTACGACGTACTGGCCCCAGGCGGGTATCTTTGCATAGGGCATTCCGAAAGCCTGTCCGCCATCACCCATAAATTTGAATATGTAAAGCCGACCATATATTGGAAGAATCCAAATAAATAAGGCGCTCCGGCAGCCTGAAAAGGGAGCAGCGGCTTGGCGATTCTCGAAATCAGGAAATACCCCGATCCGGTTCTCCGGGAGGTTTCCCGGCCAATCGAGATCATCGATAAAAAGGTGCGCATTCTCGCAAAAGACATGGCGGAGACCATGCGAAACGCGAACGGTCTCGGCCTTGCCGCCCCCCAGGTTGGGATGGCCGTCCGGATGGTCGTCATCGAATTCGATCTGGAAAAACACGATCCCAGGGTGCTGGTGAATCCGGTCATTGTCAAGCGGATTGGCCGAAGGGAGGAAAGAGACGAGGGCTGCCTCAGTTTCCCGGAACTCCGGAGCCAGGTGAAGCGCAGCCCCAGGGTAATCTGTCAGGCCCAGAATCTGGAGGGAGAGATCGTAAGGCATGACGTTGAGGGCCTGATTGCCCGGGCGATGCAGCATGAAACCGACCATCTGGACGGAATGCTCTTTGTCGACAAGGTGGGGCCGTCCGACAAGCAAAGTTTGCGCCGCGATTTGGCGGAAATGGAGCGGAACTGGAGCGAAACCCATTCCGGGAGGTAGAACGGCATAACAATGGAATTGCTGGCCCCGGCCGGAGATTTCGAGTGTCTCGAAGCCGCTATCGACGCTGGCGCGGATGCCGTCTATTTCGGCCTTTCGCTTCTCAACGCCAGGCGCGGGGCCAGGAATTTTTCCCCGGCCGAGCTCGGCCGGGCGACGGAACTGGCACGGCGGAACGGCGTCTCCACGCATCTTACCCTCAATATTGATATCGCCGGCCGCGAGACCGGCGCTGCGGCGCGGTTGCTTTCGCTCGCCCGGGACACGGGCGTGGACGCGGTGATTGTCCGCGACTGGGCCGTCATATCCCTCTGGCTCGCCTTGAATAGTTCCGACAGTGGGCACGGCCCCGCCCTCCACATCAGTACCCAAGCAGCCATCACCAATGCGGACGGCGTCCGCCTGGCGCGGGAAATCGGAGCGCGGCGTGTCGTCCTGGCACGGGAATTGTCGCTTGAGGAAATCCGCGGGATCGTCGACGCCTCCGCCGGAATCGAGATCGAGGTTTTCGCTCAGGGCGCTCTCTGCTATTCGGTATCCGGCCGATGCCTCATGTCAAGCTGGGGAGGCGGCCGCAGCGGCAACCGCGGCCTCTGCGCAAGCCCCTGCCGCGTACCCTGGGCGGTGAACGGCGCGCCGGTGGGCTCGGCCATGTCCATGCGCGACGTCGCCGTTATCGATCGCCTGGAAGATCTCAAAAATGCCGGCATCTCCGCCTTGAAGATCGAGGGACGGCTCAAACGGCCGGAATGGGTGCGCGAAGCGGTCAGTCTCTATCGCCAAGCCTTGGGACCAAAGGAAAATCCCGCCGATATCCCCTCCCCCTCCGACGAAAACGCCGTGGGCCGGGCCAGACGCCTTGCGGCCTATGCCGGACGCGACAGCACTTCCGCCTAGCTGGACGGAATGTTCTCGGGACTTACCGGCGTCGCAGCTCGCAAATCCGGCCTCGCAGCCCGGGAAGCCATTTCTTCATTCCTCACCGAACGAGAGCGGGGGGAGATGAACGGCAGCGACGCCGGCAAACAGGACGGATATTCACTCGATATCACCATCACCGATAAAGGCCTGTCCTGCCGCTGCAGCTATGCCGGCCGGAGCGAAAACTGGCGCATGCCCAAAACCAGGATACGGCGGGAGAAAAAGGCGGCGACGGTTGCCGAACTTTTTGAGCGCCTGGCCGCCCA
>JAITKH010000153.1 GCA_031278535.1 Planctomycetota bacterium
AAATTGGGCCAGCCGGAAATTGCTTCGGGAATGTCAGGCATGACGGCTCCTTCATCGTGATGAAAAACACAGTCGCGGCGGGAATCGTCCCCGCCTTTTTCAGGGCACCAAGGCAAATATATCGCTTTTGGGGTTTGCTGGCAAAGGAATTTGGCCCCCTCTGGCCTGAAAAGCCGAATCTTGCGAATGCCAAAGTCCGTTTGTTCTGGAATCGGCTTCCGATTCCGAAGGGGAATTCACTTCCCCGGAGGTGAAAGCTGGACGAACCGGGGGCAGATCTCGCAAAGTCCAAATCAAAGATTTGGGCTTTACGGATCGCTCCGCACGGAATTGCTGGCAATTCTTTTCCGAATCGCTATACTTTGGGAAAAATTTGGATTGGGATTACACGTTTCCATTGTTTGCCGGTTACGATAAAGGACATTTGCCATGCTGAATCAGGACGAGACGGACGACGAGGGAATCAGTGACGGGTATTATCGCAAAACCGAAGACGGGCTCTGCCTCCTGGACGACGACATCATCGTCAATCCGGACAATGTGTCGATAATCCGCAAGCTTGACGGAAAAACGCTGATTTACCGTCCCGGAGTGACGGAGCCGGACATCCTGCCGGCGAGATCGTTCGAGCAGTTGCGCGAGTTCATCTTTTCCGGCAACTACGATGCCGAATACCTCCTCGGTCCGGACGACGACGAAGAGGAAGACGAGGAAGACGTCGACGGCGAAGACTATGCCGAGGACGACAGGGAATAGGGGAGCAAGGGTTGCTGCTTCCGGTGGTGCGCCTGAAAACCCTGCGCAACTCCCGCCATCCCTGGATTTTCCGGAAAATGGTCCGGCAGCCGCGGCAAGCCGTATTGCCTCCCGGATCGCTTGTCGAGGTCCGGGATCGCAACGGCGTGTTTGTCGGCCGGGCATTTTATCATCCGGAAAACACCGTGTCCCTCCGCCTGTTGACAGAGAATCCGGTCGAGGAGGTGAATCGGCTTTTTTTTGCCAGACGGTTTGCCCGGGCCAGGGAATTGCGGGAGGCTGTCCTGGATCAGGCGGCAATCGGCGACAGTTGGCGGCTGGTTCACGCCGAGGCTGATGGCCTGCCGGGACTGGTCGTGGATAAATTTGCTGATCTCCTGATAATTCAGCCATTTGTAGCTGGTTGGGCGCATGTTATGGATTGGGTGGCGGAAAGTTTGGCCGAATTGTTTCCCGGTTGCCGGCTGGCAGTGCGCTCAGATCGCCGGGTAGAGGAAAAGGAAGGCTTGTCCTTTGCCGGTTGGGTTGCAAAATACCCCCCGCCCACTGGTACCGCGATAACCGAAAACGGCATACGATACAAGGTGGACTTCGTCTCCGGTCACAAAACCGGTTTTTTTCTGGATCAACGCGATAATCGGGCCAGGGTTGCCGGGCTATCCAGGGATCGCAATGTTCTCGACCTTTGTTGTTATACGGGGGGATTCGCCCTATCGGCCTGGAAGGGCGGGGCGCGGAAAGTCGAGGCCGTGGATTTGGACGAGAAGGTTCTAACAGCGGCGGCGGAGAACAGTTGCCTGAACCAGGCCGGCGGAAGGGTGGGCCTTATCCATGCCGACGCTTTCGATATTTGCCGGCGGTATCGCGAAACCGGCCGTCTTTACGACCTGATTATTCTCGACCCGCCAAAGTTTGCGACAGAGATTGCCGATGTGGAAAAGGCGCTTAAAGCCTACCATGACTTGAATCTGGCCGCCCTTGGAGTTGCGGCTCCCGGCGCTTTTTTCGTAACGTGCAGCTGCTCGGGGGCGGTTCCGGAGGAACGCTGGCGGCAAACGGTTCGCCAGGCCGCCGCCGCCGCCGGCCGCAGCCTGGTCGTCTTCCATGCCGCCGGGGCCGGCCCGGATCATCCGGTGTCGTCCGATTTTCCTCAAGGCCGCTATCTGAAGGCCGTTTTCGCCCGCGTGGATACATGAAGAATCGCCTTGACAGAATGCCTTTTGGATGGCATCATGATCGGCGTGGAGACTATCGGGGAAGGGACTTCAGGAAGAGGGCGAAAAGAACAGATGAGGTTGAAGGTAAACGGCGAGGACAGGGACTTCCCGCCCGGCGAGGCGCCGGAGAATCTGGCAGCCCTGATCCATTCCCTTGGCATTGACCAGGATCTGGTGGTGGCGGAGGTGAATGGCGATATTGTCAGGCGCGATGCCGGCATTTCCCGGACGCTTGCCGACGGCGATTGCATCGAGATTGTACGATTGGTGGGAGGGGGATAAGGATTTTGGCCTGTTCTCTTGTTCCCGATTTCGGAGCGAAGATCTTGTCATGAGGGAAAAAGGCGGATTGATCATAGCCGGGAGGGCATTCTCGTCCCGGTTGTTCGTAGGCACGGGGAAATTTTCCAGTGTTCAAGCCATGTGTTCGGCCATTGAGGCGTCGGGGACCGAAATGGTCACGGTCGCCCTTCGCCGCGTGGACATAACCAATCCTCATGACGACATCCTGGCGGCGATTGACAGGAAAAAAATCCAGCTTCTTCCCAATACCTCCGGCGCGCGAGATGCCCAAGAGGCGATTCGCATAGCCAAGCTGGCTCGGGAAGTGTCCGGGGTGGACTGGTTGAAGCTTGAAGTGACTCCAGATCCCTATTATTTGCTGCCGGATCCAATCGAAACCTTCAAGGCGGCGGAAGTACTGGTCCGGGAAGGATTTATTGTTCTTCCGTACGTCAACGCCGATCCGGTTCTCTGCCGCCGGCTGGAGGAAGCGGGATGCGCCGCCGTCATGCCGCTCGGCAGTCCTATCGGGTCCAATCAGGGACTGCGGACCCGGGCTAACCTTGAGATAATCCTGGAACAGGCTGGCTGCCCGGTGGTGGTGGATGCCGGCCTCGGCCTTCCTTCCCATGCGGCCGACGCAATCGAAATGGGCGCCGATGCCGTTCTGGTCAACACCGCCTTGGCGGTGGCGCGGAATCCCGCTGGCATGGCCGGCGCTTTCCGGTTGGCGGTGAAGGCGGCACGACAAGCGGTCGAGGCCGGTCCGGGCGAGTCGCGGAACCTGGCACAGGCTTCAAGTCCTCTCACCGGATTTTTGCGCTGACGATTGCCGCACTCAGCACAATCCGCAATCCCCACTGTTTGTCGGCCAGGTTCCGCCTGTGGCGATGCCTTATCCGAACAATTTCATCAGTGCCATCACGAGGAGAATGGTTAGGAGGAAACTGGCCATAAAGACGAAATATGCCCTCATGATACGCCATTTCTCCCTCTTCCGGATATTTATGGCGCAAAACCAGATAGCCGTTCTGGCGAAGCGAATGAAACCGTATAGCGGATGAAGAATAAACGCATCCTTCTGTTTCCTCATACGCGCTTCTTTTCCATTCTATCGGGTTGATGGGAATGTTGCAAGACAGATTACGCCATTTCCTCCGAGATTATGCTCAATTCTCCATAAAGAAATCGTACGGATGCGTTCCTTCCCGCTCTTTTTCGGATTTTTATTTAAGTATCGGGCCGAACTTCCGCTAATATTTTCGAAATGCAAGTGACGAAAAGGGTACGATGGCGTCGCAAGCGGTGATTGGAAGCGGCGGGCGACGTTGTGTTCTTGCGAGCTGAAGCCAGGGAGGGGATTTCCATGATCGACAGTGAAATGAATAGCCAGCTTAGCCGGTATTTCAACCGTTCAAGCCAGGCGGAGACAAACACTGCCGCCGACATCTACAAGCGGCTCAAAGCCAGAAACGACACCATCAAAGGCAAAACGAACCAGGATGAGGAAAAGACGGAGGAAGAGGCTGCCGTTCAGACCGGGAAGCCAAAGCCTCGCGATCTTCTGGATTTAAGCTTTAAGAAAAAGAGTCAGACCGCCACGCCTCAAGCGGTCGAGGAAAAACTGAGCGCCGAGGAAAGAAGGCAGAAGGAATTGAAAGCCATCCTCGACAAGCTGAATGCCGAAGAGGCGGAACGATCTTCCGTCGAGACTTCCCCAACCGAATCAACGACAGGCGGAGTCCTGTCTCCCGATATGTCGAAGGAGCTTGGGGCCACGTCGGAACTTTCGGGTTTCCTGAACGATTTGCCGCTTTTCGGCGAGTTCAAGGCCGGTCTCATGGACGCCTTCAAAATGATGGATAAGGGCAGCCTCGGTTCCATCAGCGCCCAGTATGAGCTCAATTTTTCCTCTATGCAATATGTCTCGGATGCCGCCGGCGCCTTCTCGTATAAAGAGACGTCGATCAGCATGAAATTGGATTTGAGCTATATCAAGGCATCGGCGGGCAAGAGCGGCGGCGGCCAGGCCATCGCCGACTTGATTGGCCAGGCCGGCGACTTCCCGTCGCTCCTGCAAACACTCTCGAACGCCGCTTCCGGAACCGCGACTGGCGCCGGGACCCAGCCGACGGCGAATGATTTTATAACGCAGATGCAGGATTATTTCTCGCCCGAAAAGACTGCCGAGCGCATTGTTGATTTCGCGACCGCCTTCTTCCCCAATTCCCAGGCATTCAAAAGCAAGGGCGATACCGAGGAGGGGCGCGGAGAATTTGCCGAAATGATGCGTGCCGCCATCCAGAAAGGTTTCGATCAGGCGATGGGGGTTCTCGGAAAAGTTCCGGCAAAGGTTCAGGAAGATATCGACAAGACCCATGAGTTGACATTCAATGGAATTGACGATTTTGTCAAGAATGGCCTGAACCGACAAAAACAAAACGAAGGGTTGTATAGCTCCCTTGAGCAATGGAACCTGTCCTTCAGCCTGAACTATGGCGAGAGGACTGTGAGGATCGGCAGCAAACCGGGCAATGCTCTCGCGCCATCCAGCCAGGGCCAGGAAATCGGTGGAACCCTGAATCTTCAGGCGTGATCGCATATAGGGATGATTCGGAAGGCAACGCAAAAGCACGCCGGTTATTCCGACGTGCTTTCCTATACGGCCGGCGGCTTGAAACCGTGATTTTCGCACAAAGGGATGGGGACCTTTTTCACAATTCCAGCCCGCATAAGGATAGGAATGCGTTGCTCCGATTTTGTTTCTTGAACCGTTGCCAAAACTCCACATGCGGGCGGCCATTCCCGGAAGGACGAAGCAATACCCGGATTCCAAACAACAACTGAAACAACATGAAGTTGCGAAATTCGAAACCGGTAGCGACGCATTCGCAGTACGCCGGGCCGGGCATATGTTTTGTGAAGTGAAAGTTCTCTGCGATTCTGGGTGAACGGGAAAGGCCTGACTGGGCTGACAGGGAAAACAAAAAAATAATGGTTGACATTCGTTTTTCGCCGCCTATACTCCGCTTTTTCCGCTGGGGTAGCTCAGCCGGTAGAGCACGGCCCTGAAAAGGCCGGTGTCGGCAGTTCGACTCTGCCCCCCAGCACCAAACGCCTGAAAAGCCTTCTCCCCCGGGGAAGGCTTTTTCTCCCTCGTTTGTGCCGCCGGATTCAGACAGCCATGTTCTTCCGCTTCACTGACGCCATGGCTCGCATCCTTGCTTCGGCCGACAATCCGAGAAAAATCGTTGCCGGCCTATCCGGCGGCGTCGACTCTGCGACACTTCTCCATCTTCTCTCCCGGTGGCGGAAAAAGCCGGGAAATGACTATGAAATCGTCGCCGCCCATCTCAACCACGGCCTCCGGGGGGAAGTGGCGCGGGAAGATCGGGATTTTTCGCGGGAATTGGCCGAAAGCTTCGGTACGGATTTCGTTTTCCGCGATGTCGACGCCGGCGCCGCGGCGCGGAAAGAGGGTCTGGGCCTGGAGGCGGCGGGACGGCTGCTGCGCTATCGTTTTTTTGCCGAACTTGCCGCCGGCGGCGGTACCGTTGTCCTCACCGGCCATCATGCCGACGATCAAATCGAAACCATCCTGCTCCACCTCCACCGGGGCGCCCACCGGCGGGGGCTGGGAGGAATGCGGGAATTCATCCGCCTGCCGGTCCCGCCCCGTCCACCGCTGGCGCTGGGACGTCCTCTCCTCGGCTTTGCCAGGGAGGAAATCGTCGCGTACGCCAGAGAGCATTCGCTTGTTTGGCGCGAGGACGCCACGAATCGCGATCTGGCCTGTGCCCGGAACCGAACGCGCCACAGGATTCTTCCCATCCTGGAGCGATTGTCTCCCGGCTTCGGGCGGCGGCTCCTGGCCCGGGCCGAATTGCTGCGGCTGGAAGAGGATCGCCTGTGCCGGGAGGGAGGCGAACTTCTGCACAGCTTGGCCGAAAGCGAGGACAGCGGCCTTTTTTTCCGGGTGACGGAAATCGCTCTTGCCCGAACCGAGGCGCTTGCCCACGCCTTTCGCCAAATTGTCGAGGAGATGGCGGGAGGGTTGCTGCCAAACGGAAACAGCTTGGCGAGGCTAATGATTTTGGCCGCCTCCGGCCGGACCGGCGCGTCTCTCACTCTTCCGGGAGGACTTGAAGCCTGGCGCGAGGCGGACGGGATATTTTTCACATTTCCGAACAGTCGGTCCGGCGGCATGGAGACGGAAATCATCCTTCCCGAAGCGCCTTTCGCAATCGAATCCGATGGTCTCGCCGTTACAGCCGAACTGTTGCCTTCGGCCGGGCGGCGGCCGCCGGCCGATTCCCGGGATCCTGAGTCGGAGTGGCTGGATCCGTCGGCGGTTCACGGGCCGCTCCGGTTGCGCCGACCCCGGCCTGGCGAACGATTCCGGCCGTTAGGCGCGCCGGGCAGGCGGAAAATCCAGGACATCCTGACGGATCTGAAAATTCCCCGCCGGCGACGAAGCCGGGCCTTGGTATTGGCGGACGATGCGGGAACGCTCTGGCTCTGGCCCTGGCGTTTGGCCGATCGGGCGCGCCTGCCCGATCAACCCATTGTTCAGGCGTTAAGAATCCGGATAAGCTTGTCCGCATCCGGAAAGGCGGCAAGATGATCCAGCCAGTGCGCCGGCGGCGGCGCCGAAAGAGAAAGCGTTTCCCGCCGCACCGGGTGGGTCAGGGCGATTTTCCAGGCGTGAAGAAGCACCGCCCGGCCGTCGGCAATCGGCGTTGGCTTGGCCAGGCCGCTAAACGGCCCGTAGCGGAAATCCCCCGCCACGGGCAGTCCCGCCAGGGCCAGTTGGCAACGGATTTGATGTTTGACCCCGGTTTCAAGGGAAACCGCAAGAAGGGAACGGCGGCTGGAAGCATGCAGGGCGAGCGGCCGATAGAACAGTCGCGCCTCGCGGGCGCCGGGGAAACCTGCGGAAACGGACCGCATGCCGCCGTTTCCGGTCCGCGCCAGCCAATTCCGGCATTCGCCCCCCTCCAGATTGCCCGGCAGGCCTTCGACCAGGGCCAGATAGGTTTTCTCGATTTCGCGTTTTCGAAAAGCCTCGCCCAGCCGTCCGGCCGCCTTGCTCGTGCGGGCGAGAAGCACCAGGCCACTGGTCGGGCGATCCAGCCGATGCATCAGGGAAAGAAAAATCCGTCCCGGCTTCGAAAATTCGCGCCTGATGTATTCCCGCGCCAGATCGACGAGTGATCGATCCCCCGAGGCGTCCGGTTGACTGGGAAGACCGGCCGGCTTGTCAGCCGCTAACAGGTGGTTGTCGAGATGGGCTACCCGAAAACCGTTCCTTTGTTCGCCGCTTTCCATGCATCCGTCTTTCGCTGCAATCTTCCGGAGCCGGGATAATGATTTACCCGGGGAGACGATTTTTGTAAACTGGAAATCGACAGGCTTTTGCCGGAGTAGAGGAAAACGGCATGAAAAAGGGGAATGGACCGTCCCGCCGGAATCGGAACGGCTTCTCCAGCCGGGGCGCCGCACGCGGCGTTCCCGCCGGGGCAATACAGCGGAAACGGATCAGCCCCAACCGGCGGAACGGCTTCGCCGGCGGTTCCCGCCCTTACGACTATTCCTTTTATGAATCGGAGCCGGCGACTCTGGAATACCTGGCGCGCCTGTTCGCGCGCCATTCCTTTTCCGTGTCGTCGGACCAGCTCGAGCGGTTCTGGATATTGTACGATCTCCTGCGCCGGCGGAACGCCGAATTGGATCTCACCCGCATCATGGGAATCGAGGCGACCGTCCTCAAGCATTTTGTGGATTCGGCCCTGATTCTCCGTTGGTTTGAGCCGGTCGGACCGGTGCTGGACATCGGAACCGGCCCAGGGTTTCCCGCACTGCCACTGGCGATTATGCGTCCGGACATCCGTTATCTTCTTGCCGAAAGCCGCGCCAAGCGGATCGGCTTCCTGCGAGAGGCCGTGACCGCCCTGAAACTCGGGAACGCCGACATCTTTCCCCAGTCGGTACGGGAAGACTCGCCGTTGGGGGAGGAATTCGGCGTTCCGGTTGGGGATGTCGTCACCCGGGCACTGGAGCCGATACGGGCCACCTTGGAGCGGATCCTCCCCGTTATCCGGCCGGGCCGCCAGGCGGCGTTTCTGAAAGGGCCGGATTGCGGGGCGGAGGTGGCCGACGCCCTGGCCGCCTTCTCCGGCGTCTATGAATTGGCCGGCGACGACGAATATCTCCTGCCGGGAACGGATCATCGCCGCCGGCTGCCCCGTTTCCGCCGGCTTCCCCTCGCGAACCGGTCACGTTCCGATTCGGATCTTGCGCTGGCGAGATGCCGGCAATGGCAAGAACGATACGCAGGCGGGAGCCGAAAAGAAGACGGTTTCCAAAAAAATACATAATCTTGATTTTCACTTTTTCTTCCTTGACAGCATGGGGAAATGTGGTACAGTTGCCTGCGATACAATTTTGTGTACATGATTCCATAATTAAGGAATCGGCCATGGCGCCGCGAAGACCCCGGACCAACGGAGCGGAACGGGCTTTCCAGATTCTTGACTGCCTGGTCGGGTTGGGAGTTCCCGCGTCCCCGGTCCGGATTGCCGAGATCCTCGGTGCGCCGCTCTCCACCATTTATGGTTCGATTTCCCTGCTGGAGCGTCGCGGCGTACTTGTCCGGCGCGGAGGGGCCGGGATTTTCCTCGGACCCAGGCTCCATATTTACGGACTGGCCTTCGCCCGGGGGGTGGATCCGTTCGACGTCTACCGGGAGGAAGCGGCCTCGCTGTCCCGTGCCACCGGGCGCCATGTCCAGATCTGTCTCCGGGACGGCGATCACATGGTGGTGGCGGATATGACGACGGGGAGGGATCAGTTCAGCATTTCCTCCCGTCCCGGCTATCGGATTCCGCTCACCTGGACGGCATCCGGCAGGCTGTTGATCGGCCATCTGGAGCCGGAAGAGCGGCGGGACATCTTTTCCCGCGCCGTACCCTCGCCCACGGGACGGGCCCTGACTGATCCGGCGAAACTGGAACGGGCCTGCCGCCTGGCCTGGCGACGGGGGGTCAGCATCCAGATTGCCGAATCGGATTTCGCGGTCGCCTGCATAGCCGCCCCGATTGTCGACGCCGCCGGCGCCTGCGCAGCCGCCATCAGCCTGGTGACGCCGGAAAGCGCCGCCCGGCGCGGAGGCGACAGGCTGGCCGTGCTGGTTACGGCGTCCGCCAGGAGGATCGAAGAAAACTTGGGCTGGCGGGACGGGAGGAAGGCGGCTGAAAAGGGAGAGGGCAACGACAACGCTGGCCGTCGTCCGGCCGGCCATCGCGCGGAAACGCGTTTTGAACGGAGGAGAGGAAAATGCGGATAAGACTGGTTTTGGCAATCCCGCTGCTGGCCGCGCTTTTCCTGGCGCCGTCGTCCGGCGCCGGGGCGGAGGAATGGAGGAAGGGCGGCGTCCTGAACGTGGCCATAATCGGCGAGCCCCCGACCCTGGACCCGACGGTGACCACGGCCGACGTGGTGGCAGTCATTTCCCACCATTTTTTCGAGACGCTGTTCGCCTTCGGCGAAGGGTTTTCGGTCAAGCCCCTGC
>JAITKH010000257.1 GCA_031278535.1 Planctomycetota bacterium
CGTCGTCCACCACCAGCACCCTGCCGTAAGACATCGGCGACCGGACGAGTTTTAAGTTTTTCTTGTTCAGGATGTCGGTGAAGTGAAAACCCCGCAGCTTCATCGCCGTCTCGCAACCCAGGGGGGTGGCGTCGGCGATTTCCTGCCGAATTTTTACCCGGAAGGCGCTGCCCTTTCCATATTCGCTTTTCACTTCAATGTCGCCGCCCATCAAATTCACCAGATTTTTCGTGATGGAAAGACCGAGCCCCGTCCCTTCGATATGGCGATTCTCCCGACTGTCCATCCGATAATATTCGACGAAGAGGTCGGGGATATTTTCCTCCCTGATGCCATGCCCCGTGTCGGAGACGGTAAAAATCAGCCAGGCGCCGGCGCTATCAACTTCCCATTCCAGCTTGAGATCCACCCTGCCCTTTTCCGTGTACTTGAAGGCGTTGGAAAGCAGATTGTTCAAGATCTGCTTGATCCGCATCTCGTCGCCGCGGAAGCTGGCCGGAATCGATTCGTCCAGGGACAAGTTGAAAATGACGGGTTTGGATCCGATGCGAACGGTATTGAGGTGTACCGTTTCGGCGATGAGAATTGAAATGTCGTATATCGCCGGATTCAACTCGAAATTTTCCATCTCGATCTTCGATATGTCCAGGATGTCGTTGACGATGTCGAGCAAATTCGAGCCCGAATTGTGGATTTTTCCGAGATTTTCTTTCGTGTCGCCGGGAAGATTGTTGCTCATTTCCAATTCGGAGAGGCCGATGATTGCGTTCAAGGGGGTGCGGATTTCGTGGCTCATGCGAGCCAGAAAGTCGCTCTTCGCCTTGTTGGCGTCTTTCGCAATCCCGATGGCGTCCTGCAATTCCTTTGTGCGATCCGCCACGATTTTTTCAAGATTCCTGTTGATCTTTTTGTTGTTGATCAGGAGAAGGAAAGCCAGGGAAAGGGCCGCCATCAGCAACACGACGACCAGGATCGCGAAAGGGAGCACATCCCTGAACATTTTGCTGTCGTAATTGAAGACCTTCCGCTGCCAGTGCGCCGCGATCTCCTCGGCGTTCGCGTAGCGCAGGGCCTTATTGACGATGGAGCACAGCATTTTTTCGTTTTTGTTGAAGCCGAAGAACGAGTCCGACGAATAATTGAAGACGAGATTCGCCTTGTAGCCGGGCCGCTCCTGGTAATTCGTCAGATTCAGCAGCATGTTCTGGCTCGCCATCAAAAGATCGATTTCCCCCTTCACCAGCGCTGCGAAGGCGTCGTCGTTGCTGTTGTAATATTTCGCCGTTTTCGCGCTGCCTGGAAACCATTCGAGAAAAACGTCCGTGTGGGCCGCCCCCTCCATCAGGCCGATCTTCGAGAACAGAATCTGGTTGATGTTGACGTCGGGGAATTCGGCCCGCGAAAGCATGGCGTAGCTGTTCCGGCAATAGGGCTGATCGGACCAGATGAAACGGCCCTTCCTCTGGCCGCTCCAGAGCAGTTCGGAGATGAGGGAGTATTCGCCTTTTTCAAGACCGCCGATAAGCTCCGTCCACAGGGCGCCCGGACCGTTCCCGACCAGGAACTCCAGCCCCGTCAACTCCGAGATCTTGTTCAGGGTGTCGTGCGCCATCCCCCGGAACCTGTTTTCCGCCTTGTTGTAAAAGGCGGTGGGATAATTGTCCACTTCGCTCGCCACCAATATCGCGGTTCCCGTTTTGGAATGCCTCTGGATGTACTCCTTTTCCTCCTCGCCAAGCTGTTTGAAAAGCTTGTGCCGCAGGTAGTCCCGGTAACCCTGGTTATAAAGCTCGGTAAGCTCGTAATAGCCGCCGTTTTTCAAATATTTCTGGATGACGTCGATAAGCGGGGCCATCCCGGAGTTGCCGGTGGTGAGGGATATCGGCCCATAGGTGAGCGGATAATATTCCTCCGCCCGGATGAAATCATGGGCGTCGAAGGCGGCCTCCAAAGTGCCCTCCTCGATGAAGGCGTCGATTTCCCCGCTCGTGAACAGGCCCGGAACCACCGACTGGTCGGTGATGAAAATGGGGGTGAACGGCAAATCCCACGAGTCCGCGACGCGCGAATAGGTCGTGCTGCCCTTCATGAAGGCGCAACGGACGGGCCGGGTTTTGGCCGTATTCCTCAAGTTGTCCGCATTTGCGTCGGTGAACACCTTGACGACTCTTTGAATGATGGCGTCCGTCATGATGAATTTCCGCAGCCGTTCGGGCGTGGCGGTAAAATCGCTCACTATGTCGATTTCCCCCGACACGACCTTTTCCTGCATTTCCTCCCAGCTGACCGGACTGTATTCGATCTCGAAACCAAAAAGTTCGGAGAGGCGCTTGCCGAACAACCCGGCAAAGCCGCCGACCGATCCGTCCTCGCGCAGAAAAGCTTCGGTCGACTCGCAGACACCGTAAACGAGCAGCGGCTTCGCCCTCAGCAGGTTTTCCACCGCGGCCATATCCGCCCGGGTGACTCCCGGGATTTCCTCATATGCCCGATATCGGCGCGGTTCGCCGCCTTGCGAACCGATATGCGGGCAGCCCGAAATTAAGAGCAGCATCGACGCCAGCAGCGAACGACATGTTTTTCTCATTTCGCCGTCCCTTTTGTTCGCCCTCCGGCGAAATCTCCACTAGTGTTCTGAATGATCGAGAGGCGGGCTCCTCGCGGTTCCCGCCTCTCACAGCGCCGTACGTGCCATTTGTGGCATTCCGATGCATCGGAGCCCGACCTTCCGGCCTTCGTGTCCGCTTCCTGTTCGTCCCGTCCGAGTTTTGCCACCGGCTTCCTTTAGATCCCATCTCGCAGCGACGCCCTTGCCTTTGGCCAACGATTCCGTTTCACCCCGGTTCGTTCGAGGACTCTCACCTCATCGGACATGCCCCCTGCCCGGCGTACCCCCGAACGGTTCCGCTGCGGGGGCGGAACCGTTCGTTCGGGCGGGCGCAGGCACAAGTCAGGCGGCCGGCGGGCAGATCGGGGGAGACGGGCATTCCGGCCCGGCCGGGACCTTTATCCGTTTCACCACCTGTTTTTCAACCGTCTTGCAGGTCCTGACCGCGCGCTTGCGCATAACGGTCGTGGTCTCCACCCTCGGTTCCATGACAGTGACGGTCCGGGTCTGGACCTCGCAGACATACTTGCGGCGCCGCACTTTTTTGGTGGATGGAATCTCGCGGACCACTTTCCTGGTTCTGACAACCGGCTCCTGGATCGGACACTTGACGTTTATGGTATATTCCTGGTCCACCCATATCTTCCGCCTCACCGGAACCGTGACGGTCCTGCACTCTTCCCGCCAGATCTTGGTCATCCTGCCGGTGGCGGGATCACAATATTCCTCCGGCACCCTGGTCACAACCGTCCTTTCCTCTTCGACGCACTCGATTTTCGAAACCTTGCGGATCCGGGTTTCGGGACGAAACTCGTAACGGGTGACCATGGCGGTGTATTCCTCACACTCCGTCACCTTTTTAGTACACGGAACCTCGACTTCCTCGTACACCCATTTGCCGACGTTGACCTCGACCTTCCTCTCGCAAGGGACCATGCGCGTCACCGTGACTTCGCAGGGCTCTTCAACGTATTCAACCGTCGGCACGCTTACCTGAATCGTTTCGCACACCTCGACCCATTTTTCCTTCGGAGCACAATCGTCCGCCGCCGAAAGCGGCGCCGCCAGCGCCGCCAGCGCCGCCGCAACCGTCATTGCCGCTTTCCTCATGGATTTCTCCTTTACTCGCACAAAACTTGCCCAAAGCATTTCCCCTCCGCACACCCGGGCGGAACGGTATCCATGACGCCAAAAATAGTATACACCACGGGCAGACTTTTGCATCATTATCCTTCGGGCAATTTCGGGGAAATCGTCTTTTTTGCGCGAATCCGGGAAAAAATTTGCGTCGCGGCCGGCTGTATTTATAATTGGGACACTTCTTGGTGAGGTAGTACCCGACAAGGAATGTACGGCATGATCCCGAACGTTCGATTTTACCGCTTCTGGCATTATTACCGTTTCCACCTTTCCGGGAGGATGGGAGACAGTCCGCTTTGAATTGTAAAACGCGCTGAATCCATAAATGCCCTCCCGGCTGAAACGCCGGGATTTTTTTTCGCACTCCGGTTCCTGACGGGTGCACAGCGAAGGATATATGGAACATGGAAACGGAACGGCAAAAGCTGGGCATAATAGGCCTCGGCGCCTTCGGACGCTTCATGGCGAAGCATCTCTCCCCCTGGTTCGACCTGAAGGGCTATGATCCGGCCATGCCCTCGCCCGAAATCATGGCCGGGGACGGGGCCGAAAAGGTGGAGTTGGCCTCTCTCGCCGAGACCGCGTCCTGCGACATCGTGGTTTTTTCCGTTCCCGTCGAGGCCCTGGCCGGAGCCGCCGGGACGGCGGCGAAATACATGCGCCCGGGCATCCTCGCCATGGACGTGACTTCGGTCAAGGTCAGACCGGTGGCCATTCTTTCCCGGCTCTTGCCGAAAAACGTGGACCTTTTCTGCACCCATCCGCTGTTCGGCCCCCAATCCGGCAGGAGCGGCATCGCCAGTCTCCGAATCGCCCTCTGCCCGGTGCGCGTCGATCGGGAACGGTATCACCGGGTCTTCGATTTCCTCACCGATCGGCTTCGGCTCCTTGCCATCAAGACCACGCCGGAGGATCACGACCGGGAAATGGCCAAAGTGCAGGCCATGACCCATTTCATGAGCAGGGTGCTGAAGGAAATCGGCCTGGAACCCTCGCCCATGGCCACCCGCGCCTATGAAAAATTGCAGGAATTTTCGGTCATCGCCCTTTCCGACAGTTGGGATTTGTTCCTCACCATCCAGAACGGCAATCCCTATGCCCTTGAAACCAGGAGGCGGTTGATCGAGGAGATGGAGAAACTGGAACGGCGGCTGGAATGCAATTCCTAAGGGAGGAGTTCGACGCTCACGCCCAGACCGGCCAGGAGATCGAAAAATCCGGGACAGGTCTTGGCGACGCAGCCGGGATTGTCGATGACCACGCCGGCCCCGGCCGCGCCCAGCAGGGCGAAGGACATGGCGAGGCGGTGGTCGTTCCTCGGGTCGATCCGGAAGGGGCGAAGCGCCTCCCGTCCGGCCGGATGAACGGTTATCCCGTCCGGCGACTCCTCCGTCCGGACGCCGGCCAGGCCCAGGAGCGCCGCCAGGGCGGCCAGCCGGTCGGACTCGTGTCCCCGGATATGGGCGAGGTTGGCCATCCGGATTGGCGCGTCGGCGAAGACGGCCAGAATGCCCAGCGTCACCGCCATTTCAGCCATGGCCCGCATGTCGAGGGCAAAGCCGCCCCGGAGCGGCAGCGGTCCGCCACGGGCGGCGACTCCGCCGCCGACGGTTTCGACGCCGCAGCCCAACCGGGCCAGGACGTCGAGGAAACGGACTCCCGGCTGGCGGGAACGCGGATTCAGGTTGGTCACGGTCACGCATCCGCCGGCGACGGCGGCGAGGGAAAGGAAATAGGCGGCGGTGTTGGCGTCCGCCTCCACGGCGAAATCCGCCGGACGATAGGGACGGGGGGCGTCGATCCGCACGACGGTTTCGCCTCCTTCCGCTTCGGCTTCGGCCCCGGCGCCGAAACGCCGCATGAGATCGAGCGTCATGTCGATATAGACCTCGTCCGGATCGAGGTCGCGGATGACGATTCGGGCCGGCCGGCGGCAGAACGGCGCCGCCAGGAGTACGCCTGACGCGAACTGGCTGGAAGCTGCGGCCGAAACCGCGAGATCCCCCCCCGAGAGGCCGCCGCCGGCGACCTGGAGGGGAAATGCCCTGTCCGCCTCTTCCGCCTCCAGTCCGGCGCCCCATTGGCGCAGGGCGTCGAGAAGCGGCCGAATCGGGCGGGCCGACAGTTGGGGCGAGGCGATCAGCCGCCAATTGCCGGCCGGAGCGGCCGCCAGGAGTCCGGGGAGAAAACGTCCCACCGTGCCGGAAGAGCCGACGGGAACGTCTCCCTTCCGGACAGGGAAGTCGATCCCCCGGCCCGAGATGATCGCTTCCCCGCCCCGCCGCCTGACGGCGACCCCGAGGCTTTCCAGGGCGGCGACGGCGGCCCGGACGTCGTCCGAACCCGGCAGGCCCGACAGGCGGGACTCGCCCGAGGCGGCGCCGGCCAGGAGGAGGGCGCGGTTGGCCAGGCTCTTGGCGCCCGGCACGGAAAGGGCGCCCTCGGGAGGCCTGCCGGGCGGTTTGACGGCAATGGCGCGCGGAAGCGCGGATTTCTCGTTCATGACAAACCTTTTTTAGGAGGCGAACATGCCCTGGTCGCGTGGCTGCTGGCGTTCGAAAGGATCGCCGCACATACCGGAATACCCCGATCCCCTGGCGTTGCGGAACGCCGAAGACAGGCTGAAGACCTATCCGCCCCTAGTTTTCGCCGGGGAAATCCGCCAGCTCAAGTCCGAACTCGGCCGGGTCGTCGACGGCGAGGGATTTCTGCTGCAGGGCGGCGACTGCGCCGAAACCTTCGCCGATTTCAATACCTTCAACATCCGCGACGCCTTCCGGGTGCTTCTCCAGATGGCCCTGATTCTCACTTTCGTGGGCGAAAAGCCGGTCATCAAGGTCGGCCGGGTGGCCGGGCAGTTCGCCAAACCCCGGAGCAACCCGACCGAGCGGACCCCGGAGGGGGAAATCCTAACCTATCGGGGCGACATGATCAATAGCCACGCCCCGTCCGGCCGAACACCCGATCCGGAGCGGATGATCCACGCCTATTTCCAATCCGCCGCCACGCTGAACCTGCTCAGGGCTTTCGCCGGCGGCGGCTATGCCGACATCAACCGGGCGAGCAAATGGCTCCTGGACTTCGTGGACAAAAGCCCGGTGCGCGAGAACTACCTGGCCCTGGCCAGAAGCATCGACAAGACCATCGGCGTCATGCGCGCCTATGATCGTTTCGAGG
>JAITKH010000261.1 GCA_031278535.1 Planctomycetota bacterium
GCCCCCGGTTCATCCGGTTTCTGCCTACGGGGAAGTGAATTCCCCTTCGGCATCAGAGGTCAATCCCGGAACAAACGGACTTCAGAATTTGTAAGGATTGAGACTTTACAGACCACTAGGCCGCATAATTTCCAAAAGTCCACATCATTGTACACCTCAACCTTTCTGGTGATAGCGTACACCGTATAGTAATCATTATAGTAATCAATCAGTCAATTTATTTATCGATAAATCCTTGCCAATATGGCAGTCCTGAAGGATGCGCAAGACGTTTTTAGGATTGTGCCCCCTGTCGATTGCGGTTATACTGCCAGTGGTTTGAAATTGTGATTTTCGACCGAAGGAGCTTTTCACAATTTCAGACAGACACGGTCATACAATGCGCGAAACGGATAACGAGGATCGACGAGTTCGGAACGGGAAGGAAGCGAACATTTCTTTCCTCTTTTATTGTCTCATTTGGAAGAAGGATTGGCTGGCCATGAAAAAGAAAGTCCTGATCAGTTTCTGGATTCCGCCCGAGGTGGAAAATGTATTGGGAGACGAAATCGAAGTGATGTATCCCCGGGAAGCGGTCACCGGCGTCTATATCCGGGACGAATTGAAGAAATTGCTGCCGGAAATGGATGCGGTTACTCTGGCCACCGAGAAATTCGACAAGGAGATGATCGATCTCGGCGTCAAGCTCAAGGCTATCGGCCGGAACGGCGTGGGTTGCGACTCGGTGGATTGCGAATACGCGGCCAGGCAGGGTATCGCGGTTATCAATTCACCCACGGCGGTGACCCAGCCGACGGCCGAACTCACCATCGGCATCATGCTCGCCGCCGCCCGCCGCCTGACCTTCCTCGACAGGAAGCTCCGGCAAGACAGGAAATGCATTTCCCTGCCCTCCTACGAGACGGCTTCCACCAGCCTTTTCGGCAAAACTCTCGGCATCATCGGCTACGGGCGCATCGGCAAGGCCGTCGCCGTCAAGGCGAACGGCCTGGGCATGCGCATCATCTACACCGATCTGCTTCCCATGCCGCCCGAAGCGGAGGTATTCGTCGGCGCCCGGAGCGTCGGGCGCGAGGAGCTCCTCAGGACCGCCGATTTCGTCACGGTTCACTGTCCCTACTTTCCGGCGAATCACCACTTGATCGACGAGAAGGCCCTGTCCATGATGAAGCCGACCGCGTATCTGATCAACGCCTCGCGCGGCAAGATGGTGGACGAGGCCGCCCTGGTCCGGGCACTACAGGCAAAAACCATCAAGGGCGCGGCTCTCGACGTCTATGAGATGGAGCCGGAGGTGCATCCCGAACTCCTCGACATGGACAACGTGGTGCTTGTACCCCACGTCGGCACCTGGTCTTATGACGCCAGGGTGGCGATGATGCACGAAACGCTCACCGGCGTCCGCAGTTATCTCGACGGGAAGACCCCCTTCAACATTTTCAACAAGGACGATCTGGACAAATACGGGAAAAAGCGGGTTTGAGCCGGGCGGAACAACCATCCGGACGGAAAGGGCAAGACATGTTTCACCTGTCCGCGTTTGTCGCCGCTGCGATCCTGGCCACGGTCGTTCTGGTTGGACGGCTGGATGCCGGGGAGCCGGCGGACGGTGTGCAGAAATTCCTGGTTGGCGGAGCGACGATTTGGGCCATCGCCGATTCGATGGGCGATCGGGACATGGGGGTCTTCGCCGGCGCCGATCCCGAGGTTGTCCGGCGTTATGTCCCTTCCGGCCGGGCGCCGTCGGCCATCATGGTTTTCGTCATCCAAAGGGAAGGGGGAATCGTCATGATTGACGCCGGCCTGGGTGCTGAAGCCAGTCGGTTGCCGCCCGGCCTCACCCGGGCCGGCATCGACCCTGCCCGGATCGATCTGATCCTGATTACGCACATGCATGCCGATCACATCGGCGGCCTGCTCCGGGACGGCGGAAAGGCCTTCCCCAACGCCGCTGTCAGGATCGGCAGAATCGAACGGGATTTTTGGCTGAACGATCAGGCCATGGCCGCCGATCCCTCTCGGCGAACCAATTTCGAATTGGCCAGGCAAGTCGCCAGTGTCTATTCCGGCGCCGTCGGGGTTTTTGAATTCGGCGACAGGCTGGCGGACGGCATCGAGGCGGTGGACGCCGCCGGCCATACGCCCGGCCATACCGCTTTCCTGCTGGAGTCGGGAGGGGAGAAAATATTCTTCGTCGGCGACATTGTCCACGCCGCCGCCCTGCAATTTCCCCGGCCCGGCCTGAACGCCCGCTACGACATGATTCCCGGTCAGGCCGGACCCGCCCGCCTCCGCCTTCTGGAAAGAGCGGCGCAGGACAAACTGCCGATTGCCGGAGCCCATCTTCCTTTTCCCGGAATCGGCGATGTGGCGAAGGGTGAAGGGGAAGGTTTCGTCTACCGTTCCTGGGGCGAATGAATATGGAAAAGAACGGAAAGAGGGAAGGGGCGTCTTCGCTGGAAAGCGTTCCGGGATTCAGGGCGGCGGCGATTGCCGCCGAATTTCGCGATTGGCCGAAGCCCCGAAACGATCTGGCTCTGATTGTCGCCGACGCCCCGGCCTCGGCCGCCGGTGTGTTCACCCGAAATCAGGTGGCGGCAGCGCCGGTGAAAATTGATCGCAAACACCTGAAAGCTTCCGGCGGCGTGGCCCGCGCCCTATTGGTGAACGCCGGCGTGGCCAACGCCTGCACCGGCCGGGAGGGACGCGACAACGCCCTGAAATGCATACGCCGGCTGGGCGGCAGGATCGGCGCCCCCGACGAACAGGTGTTGATCGCCTCCACCGGCGTTATCGGTGTCCAGCTTCCCTTGGCTAAAATGGAAAAAGGGATTGACAAAGCCGTGTCCGGATTGGGCAAGGGCAAGCCGGGCGACTTCGCCAGGGCGATACTGACCACCGATCTCCGGCCCAAGGAATCCTTCGCCGTTCTGGACGGGGAAGGCGGCGTGGTCATGGCCGGCGCCTGCAAGGGATCGGGCATGATCGCCCCCAATATGGCCACCATGCTCGCCTTTGTTCTCACCAACGCCGCAGTCGCCCCCAAGGCGCTGGCGGCCGCCCTGGACGAGGTCGTGCCTTCGACTTTCAACATGGTGACGGTGGACGGCGACACTTCGACGAACGACAGCCTGTTCCTCCTGGCTTCGGGAACGACCAGGACCCCGGCCATAGGAAAATCCTCCGGCAAGCTTTTCGGCAGATTCGTCGATGGCCTGCACCAGGTTTGCCTGTCCCTTTCCACGCAAATCGCCGCCGACGGCGAAGGCGCCAGCAAACTGGTTAGGGTCCGCGTCACCGGCGCCCGGAAACGCAGGGAGGCCGCGGTCGCCGCCCGGACCATTGCCGAGAGCCCGTTGGTGAAGACCGCCATGTTCGGCAACGATCCCAACTGGGGCAGGGTTATCTGCGCCTTGGGCAGGAGCGATGCTGCGGTGGATGAGGAAAAAGTGTCGATGAGCCTGTGCGGGTGCGCCATGTTCGCGAAGGGCGCTCCGCTTCCCTTCGACAAGGCGGAACTGTCGGGTCTCATGCGCGCCGAGGAGGTGGAACTCCTGATTGATCTTGGTCTTGGCAAGGCGGAGGCGGTCGCGCTCACCTGCGATCTCACCCACGGCTATATCACGATCAACGCCGACTATACCACATGATCGCAGCTGGCCGGCGGGCGAAAGGGGCGGATCCCATTCGGATCATCGTCGGCGCCACCGCCAGCGGCAAGGAGCGTCTGGCGATAGCCTGCACCTGGCTGGCGAACGGAGAGATCGTTTCCCTCGACTCGATGAAGGTGTACCGCCGCCTCGACATCGCCACCGCCAAGCCTTGCGCAGCCGATCGCGCCTTGATTCCCCATCACTGTCTTGATTTGGCCGATCCAACAGAGACGTTTTCCGCTGCCGACTATGTCCGGGCCGCCGACGCCGCCATCCGGGATGTCCGTTCCCGGGGGAGGACGCCATTCCTTTCCGGCGGCAGCGCCTTTTACTGTCAGGCCCTGCTGTATGGCCTGTTCGACGGCCCCGGCGCAGATCCGGAAGTCAGACGGCGGCTGGAAGAGCGGGCAGATCGCGAGGGAAGCCTTTCGCTTCACCGGGAACTGGCGGAGACGGATCCGGCAGCGGCAGCGAAAATCCATCCCTCGGATGTGCGCCGCGTCGTGCGAGCGCTGGAGGTGGCGGCGCTTACCGGCGCCGGCATCAGCGTCCGGCAGACCCAGTGGGATGGATTCCACGGTACCGTTCGGGCTGGCGTTTCCGCTTCTTCCAGGCATCCTTTCGTCATGATTCGGCTGGTACGGAACCGGGACGATATCCGGGAACGGATTCGAGCCAGAACCGGACGTATGGCCGCCGCCGGTCTGCGGGATGAGGCGGAATGGGTTTTCGCCAATCGGGAATGCCTGTCCAGGACGCTTCTCCAAGCGGTGGGCTACAAAGAATTTTTCCCCTTTTTCCGGGGTGAATCGACTTGGGACGAGGCGATGGACAGGCTCTGCCTCGCCAGCCACCGGTTAGTGCGCAAACAGGAGACCTGGTTCAGGAAATTTCCGGCCAGGGAAGTCTTCCTGTATCCGGATACGAACATGGATCAACTGGCGGAGGAATTGAACCGGACGGCGTTCCGTTCCGCTTGAATTCAACTGACTGCGTTCCGGCGCACTCCGGCTTAGAAAGGATGGGGAACGGCGGTCTGGCATCAGGGTGCCGCCGGCCCGATTTGGCATGGACACGCCCATCACTCCAACCTCGCTTGAGCGTCTGACCGGCCTTATCGAACGCATAACTTTTCACAGCGAAGAAACCGGCTTCAGCGTCCTCAAGGTAAAGGCCAGGGGATTCCGGGAACCGGTTCCGGTGATCGGGATCATGGCGGCCGTGACGGCGGGCGAATGGCTGGACGCCTCCGGCCGCTGGGCGCTCGACCGGGAACACGGGCGGCAGTTCAAGGCCGAGACCGTTCGGACAACCCGGCCCGACACTCCAGAGGGCATCGAGCGCTATCTTGGTTCCGGACTCATCAAAGGTATCGGTCCCCATTTCGCCAAGAAACTGGTCCAGCGATTCGGAAAAGATATCTTTGACGTTATCGAGAACGAGGCATGGCGCCTGGAAACCATCAGGGGCGTCGGCGAAAAGCGGCGCCGGCTGATCAATGCGGCCTGGGAGGAACAGAAGCATGTGCGCGAGATTATGGTGTTTCTTCATTCGCACGGCGTCGGCACATCCCGCGCCTTCAGAATATACAAGACCTACGGTGATCAATCCATCCAGACAGTCAGGGAAAATCCCTATCGGCTGACGCAGGACATCTGGGGCATCGGTTTCAAGACCGCCGACATTATTGCCCAAAGCGTCGGCATCGCCAAAGACTCTTCTCTCAGGGCCAAAGCCGGGGTGGAATATGTCCTGGGCCGGCTTACCGAGGAAGGCCACTGCGCCTATCCCCGGGATGACCTCATTCGGGAGGCCGAAAAGATTCTCGTTATCGATTCCGCAATCGTCCGGGAGGCGCTTGAACAGGGCGTGTCCGAAGGGCGGCTGGTGGAGCATTCCCATCCCGGCGGATCCTTGACATATCTCTATTCGCTCGACCTGGCCGAGGAATTGCTGGCAAGAAATCTCCGCGAACTCGCGCAGGGCAGGCATCCCTGCCCGCCGATTGCCATGGACAAGGCGCTGGCCTGGGTGGAGAAAAGGACGGGATTGATCCTGGCCCAATCCCAGCGTCGGGCCATCGCCCTGGCCCTGACCAGCAAGGTGTTTGTCCTGACCGGCGGCCCCGGCACCGGCAAAACCACCATCGTCAACGGCATTGTCAAAATCCTGGCGGCCAAGAAGATCAGGGCGCTGCTGTGCGCACCTACCGGCCGGGCCGCCAAACGGATGTCGGAGACTTCTGGGACGAGGGCGGAGACGATACATCGGCTGCTCGAGTTTGATCCCGCCACCGGAGGGTTCAAGCATGATCGAGAAAAGCCGTTGAAGGGGAACGTGTTCATCGTGGACGAGGCGAGCATGCTGGACTTGCCTCTCGCCCATCAGCTGATCCGTGCCATACCGCCGTCAGCCGCGCTGATCCTGGTTGGCGACGTCGACCAATTGCCGTCGGTGGGACCGGGAACGGTGCTGACGGACATTATCGAATCGGGTAAATTCCCGGTATGCCGCCTCACCGAAATCTTCCGACAGGCGGCTGAAAGCCTGATCGTCACCAACGCTCACCGCGTCAACCGGGGTGTCTTCCCCGAGTATCCCCAAGGCAAGGTTGCCGACCCTTCCCGCTGCGATTTCTATTTCATCGAAGCCGAGACGCCGGAGGAATGCGAGGGTATCGTCGTCAAACTGATGGCAGACCGGCTTCGCGAAGGGTTCGGACTGGATCCGATTCGGGACGCACAAGTGCTCACCCCAATGCGGCGCGGGATTCTTGGGGCGCGGAATCTGAACCAGGTCCTGCAGAAAACGCTCAATCCCGCAGCTCCGGGCATCCAGCGTTACGGCTTCACTTATCGCACGGGCGACAAGGTGATGCAAATACAGAACAACTATGAAAAGGATACATATAACGGCGACATCGGCTGGATCAGAAATCTGGACGACGAGAGGCGGGAAGCCGTAATTGACTTCGATAACCGCAGCGTAACCTATCAATACGACGAGTTCGACGAACTTGAACTTTCCTACGCCGTGACCATCCATAAGAGCCAGGGTTCGGAATATCCCTGTGTCGTAATGCCGCTCCATACCCAGCACTACATGATGCTCCGGCGGAACCTCCTCTACACCGGGATCACCCGGGGCAAGCGCCTGGTGGTGCTGGTGGGTAACAAAAAGGCGCTGGGTATAGCCTTACATCAGGCGGAGAGGGGGAAGCGCATCACGACCTTACGGGAACGTTTAACCCGTTCATTATAAAATAATAAATGAATACCAACAAAGTTTTTATTTTCTTCTTGACAGGGAGAAAGACAACTATATGATAAATTCATAGTAATCATATTTAATAAATAGTACTATTAATAACATTAATTGAAGATGATTAGAGAAGTTCGGTGGCGCGGGTGGATTTTGGAAACGGCCGTGAGGAGTGATATGCATGGGAAGGCGATGTTGAACAGATTATTTGAAGACGACTTGAAGGACGGGAAATGTGGATATCGGGGAAAAAGCTGGAAAATTGGCTGTTTGACAAGGAGTTGCGTGATGACCAGGTATTTTGTCCAATCTGTACTGCTGTTGGCTGTTTTCCTCCCGGGCCGGGGTTTCCACTCCGTCGCCGAGGCGGCGGCCCCGATCATTTTCGGTGTGGCCGGTCCCCTGACTGGCGACAACGCCGAATATGGGGCGCTGTGGAAGCGCGGTTTCGATATCGCCCTCGATGAAATCAATTCCAGTGGAGGGGTGAACGGACGTCCCATAGAGCTGGTGTACGAGGATACCCGGAGCGAACCAAAACAAGCTGCCAATAT
This sequence comes from Planctomycetota bacterium, assembly GCA_031278535.1. Classification (GTDB taxonomy): domain Bacteria; phylum Planctomycetota; class SZUA-567; order SZUA-567; family SZUA-567; genus JAJBSZ01. The sequence continues at coordinate 7,469 of JAITKH010000261.1, forward strand.
CGCCCAAAAATTCGTCAACGACTCTTCCATCCTGGCCGAACTGGGCGACTTCTCCACCAATGCCACCTGGGCGGCTTCGCCCATATACCAGAGAGGTGGCCTGATTCAGCTTGCGTTCAACCCCTCGCACCCCGAACTCACCAAGGGAGGGGATTATGTCTTCCAGGTTTGCCCCACCCAGACGGATCAGGCCAAGGCGCTGGCTGTCGTCACTACGGACAACCTGCATGCCAAACGGGTGGCGATTCTGTATCTCAACACCGACTTCGGCAAGGCGGTCCGGGATCAGGTGGCCGAGCAACTCGGGGCCAAGGGAGTCAAGGTGGTGGCGGATGAAGGGTATCAGCCCACCGACAAGGATTTCAAGTCCCAATTGACAAAGGTGAAGTCCCTCGAACCCGACGTCATCATTCTCGGTTCCTATTACACCGACGCCGCCATCATCATGCGGCAGGCCCGCGATCTCGGCATCAAGGCCATTTACATCGCCTCCTCGTCGGTCCATTCGCCGGCCCTGTTCGCCATCGGCGGTGACGCGGTCAACGGACTGATTACCCTTTCGGTGTTCAATTTCGTCAATCCGACGGCCACGCAACGCAACTTTATCGAG
>JAITKH010000268.1 GCA_031278535.1 Planctomycetota bacterium
TTCTGCTTTTTGAGGCATCGAGTATCCCCCTGGAACCAACGTCAACCACCTTCGAATAAAGTTGACAGATTCAAGAGGTTAATTTCAAGATAGTTACTAAGAACCAGAAAGGTTGGAACCGCTGTCGGAAACGGTTCCAACCTGTTACGCTCTGGTGGAGCTGAGGGGATTCGAACCCCTGACCCCCGCATTGCGAACGCGATGCTCTACCAACTGAGCTACAGCCCCGGAAAATCCAAAACAAAGAAAGTCACGACCCCCATCGCTTCAGTCGTCCAAGAGTCGGATCCCGTCCCGGAAAACCGCTTCGACCGCGGCAAGTGTAGCGGCCGAACCGTAAAAGTCAAGAAGGAGCCGGTTTGGAAACCGCTTTTCGGCCAGGATATTGCAAAACGGCGGCGGCTGGTATATAACTATGCCCTTCAAAAGCTGTTATTTCGGATCGGGCAAGCGGCGGAAGACCGGATTGACGAACGGCGGCGAATATGGGACGCGGACAGGCAAGCACGATGGATTCGGATCGTTTTCCATCGTTTTTCCTCGCCGTCCTGGTTGCCGCGTTTCTTGCCCCGGCGCCGGGCGGAAGCGGGGAGTGCGGCGCGTACGCCCAGGCTCTTTCCCGCGCCGGGGCGATAGGTTCCCAACTCGACAGCCTGGTGCGGGATTTGGACAATCAGGCCGGCCTGGCGGAAACGCCCCGGCGGCTTCTCTCCCTCCGACGGAACGCCGAAATCGCCGTGGGCGGGGAAATTCGTGCCGTCTATGCCCATACCCGCGCCAAGTACGCCGGCGCCAATCCTTCGGGCGACAACCCCGCCCCGACAATCATGGCCGGAAACAGCCGGCTGGCCGATCTCAAAATCGCGACGGCGAGACTGACTGTCGAAGCGCGGATCAAACATCGCTGGCGGGCTTTTTTCGAGATCAATCTTCAAGGATTCAACGGCTTTGCCCCGTCGTATCCGCTCCGGAACGCCAATCCCCCCGGTTCCCCTTCTCCCGGGGGGTATATGCGGCGCGGTTATCGCGATCAGATGATTGGCCAGGCCTATGTCGAGCTGCTCAAGGCCGGCCATTCCGGTTTCGGTTTCAGGCTGGGCCTGCTGAAGCCGGCCTTCGGTCTGCGGAACAGGCCGGATTTGTTCGGGCAGTCTTTCCTCGACGCTCCGGAACTCCTGGCATCGCACCTCATGGAGCCGGCGAATCGCGCCGGCGGCCTGCGTCTGCCGCACGCGTCGCGTTTCCTCGATCCCGTCGCCGCCTTGATGTTCAGCTACGAATTGCGGGACATTGTCGTCTTCGAGGGCGGCATTTTCCAGGAAAGGGAGTTGTACCGGCGGCGTGCTGCGGGCCGGGGCAATTTTTCCCCGCCCCGTTCCTGGCAGATCGGCGTTTCCATGCTTCCCCTGGAAGGATGGGAACTTTCGACCGTGTTTCGCAATCGCCACAGCCGTACGCGCGGCCTGCTCGACTGGGCGGACAGTCCCTTCCGTCCCGATTTCCGGGCCAACCTGGTTTCCGGCGGGACGGATCCGTCCTGGACCGCAGCGGGGCAATGGAGCGACAACGGCGCCGGCCCCGGATTCGGGTCGCGGAAGAACGAGCAGGCCTTGGCCGTCGGCCTCTCGGCAGAGGTGCCCGGCATCGGCGTCCTGGCCCAACTTGAATATGCCCACGGCTGGAACCAGGGATTCAACCGCCATATCAATTCGGATGGAGTCACTCTCGGCCTGTCCGGGCGATTGTCGCCTTTCCTGACGCTTTTCGGCCAGGCGGAATGGCTGCACGTCAAGGATCGGAGTTTTCTGACCGGAACCGGCGGCCGGGACGTCCGCAATCACAGGCTGTACCGTTTCCTGCTGGGTGTGGAACAGTATCTCGCCGCCGGCCTTACCCTCGAAGCCGGGTGGCAGTATGAATGGTGGCGGCTCGATTCCAGCCAGGGCGGCCGGGGCGGCGAACGGGAAAGGCTGACCAATACCGCGAACCTGTTCTATCTCGGCAGCCGCTTCATCTTCTGAAAGTTTTTTTGCGCCATGTTGCCGAATTGTCCGATAACCCGGTTCCCTCTATCGGAGTGGAAAGCGACCCATGGACGAATCTCCCGACGATCTTTCCCGGCTTTCCGTACGCGAGTTTGTCAAACTCGCCGCCTCCGGCGAACCGGTTCCTGGAGGCGGGGCCGTCGCCTCCCTGGCCGGGGCGCTGGGAACCGCCATGGCGGCCATGGCGGCCAACTTCACGGTAGGCAAGCCACAATTCGCCGGGCATGAGGATCTCATGCGGCGATCCCTCTCCGAACTCGGACCGATCATCGAATCGCTGACGCTGGGGGTGGACGCCGACGCCCGCGCTTTTTCCGGCCTGTCCCGCGCCTATCGGTTTCCGAGAGACAGCGAGGAGGCGAAGCGGAAACGGCGGGAGGCTATCCAGGCGGCCTTGCTCGCCGCCGCACGGGCGCCGGAACGGGCGCTTGCCGACTGTCTTCGCGCGGCATCGCTCCTTTCCGGCCTTGCCGAGGCGGCCAATCCCAGTCTGCTTTCCGACGTCGAGGTCGCGGCCATCATGCTCGCCGCCGCCGCCAAGGCCGCCCGGGTGAATATTCTCGCCAACACCCGGAACCTGGCCGGCGATGCGGCCCGACAGGCCGAGACCGAAGCCGAAAAGGCGACGCTGGCAGTGGAGAGGCTGGCAAACGAAGCCCTGTCCGTAATCGGAAAACGAAGGGGGGATTGACGGTTTCTCAGGGCGCCGTCCCGGCGCCGGCCGGCCAGATGTCAGGATTGGGACCGGCGGGAGCCAGGGCGGACAAGGGAATCAGGACGTCCGGCTTGCCGAAAGCGTAGGCAAGAACCTGGTATTCGCCAAAATGGACGCGTACGCCGCCGGGTTCGAGGCCGAGAACAGAATAGTTCTCCCGCGTGGGAGCGAAACCGTCGCGACTCAGCCACACGTCGTCGGGATCGTTCAAATCCGCGAAGACGTCCGGATTTTCCCTCCGGAGCTTTTCCGCGACAAGGCCGGGAGACAACTTGGCAAAAATGGCCAGCGCCCTTTCCGGATCGCCGAACAGCGTATCGATGCGAAGAACCTGCCCGTCAGGCAATGAAAAATTCAGGATGTCAACGAAACTCGCCGGATGGGCGGCGCCCTCGGCATGCCAGGATGTTTCAATGACCACGCTTACGGCCTGATCGGCCGGTTGGGACAACCGGTAGTCGATCCATATCGACAGGGCCGCGTTGTCCGCCGGCCGGGCGACGTCGCCGCCCTCTTGTGGCAGGACCGCGGCAAGGAGCCGGCCGAGCCAGCCGCGGATTTCTTCATTGATGGCCGGATTGTCGAATTCCGGCAGGGCTGCCGAAATTTCCAGGGCATGATTCATTTCCACCCGGCGCACGCGGCCGGACGGGAGTGCATTCGGTTCTCCGACGGGGAAAAGGTTCCGTGGCGTCCCGGCCTCCCCGGCCGAAGCGACGGGAAAGGCGCTCCAGAGAACGGCCGCTATGAACAGCGACAACGGTTTGGCAATCATGGCAATTCCTTTCCTGCGGGCATCACTGGCCAAAAATGTCGTTCTGCGGGGCTTTTTACCCGTTTGTTTTCAAAATTCGCCCGCGAACGACAGGCTGTCGCCATAATGCCGCCATTCTACATCAACTTTCATCGAATAGCAACCCAATTGCCTGAAACGAGGGGCGAACGTTTCCTTTCTGTCAATTCTTGCCGCTGTTTTGGACGATACAAAGTAAGAGGGCATTGCATCCAGGGGATCTGTCCATGATTGTGAAACGCGCCGCCGTCCAAGGATGGGCCGGGTTTTTCATCGTACCGTTGTTCCTGTCGGGGTTTGCCGCGGCGGCCACGACGCATACGATCAATGTCGGCGGGGATCCGAGCCTGCCGAACCGTTACGCCACCCTGGAGGATTTCCGAACGATATTTCTGCAAAATTCCGCGAACTATGCGCCGGGAGACACATTCGAGATTACTCTCCATGGCGATGACGACAGCCTGACCGATCTTTTGGAAATTCCCGCCGTCAATATAATCTTGCGAACCGACGGTCCGGTCTACACCGTTTCCGGCTCTCGTTCGACTTCTTCATATGGACCGCTGATAGTAGAGGGCGGCGTCCACGTTTCTGTCACCGACAGCGCTTTTGCCGGAAATCCCGGCGCCAGCGCCATGTCTGTATATAACGGCGTCGGGGAGACGACGGACGTCGACATCGCCATAACCGGCAATGCGCCCGATCGCGTCGTTTGGGATAGCGATCGCGCGGACGTGGCGATGTTCTTCGCCATCGACGGGGCCGCCACCGTGAACGCCACCATCGCCGTCGGCAAAACGCTTGAAATAGGCGATTATATTTCCGGAATCGGAACAGGAACCGTTACCCTCAACAAGTATGGTCCCGGCACATTGAAGCTTGGCGCCGGCGGCGTACTGGGTGACGGCGTGCTTGACGCCGTCGTTTCAGAAGGAACATTGTGGTTTGGCGATGCTTCCGTCTGGGGAAGCATGGATTCGAACCTTTCGCCGACGGGCGGCCTGCGGGTCAAAGCCCAGGGCGTTTTCAAGCCCAGCCTCACTGCGGGCAACATCGGGGAAAGACTTTCCGCCAAGTTGTATGGCCAACCGGTGCCCGAGTATACGGGGTCCTACAGTGTCCTGGCCTTGAACACATTTCATGCCGAGCCGGGAGCCCGCCTGGAAATCGGCGGCGTTTCCGGCCTGCCGATTCTGGGAAAGCGGGTCGAGGAGGGGGCCAATTCCATCAAGACCGAGGAATCGTGGGTTGGATTCCCGATACTTCAGTTGGGGGATTCGGACAACAGTGATTTCAACCTGGGCATCGACAACAGGCTGCTGCGCGCCAAACTGATCCCGGGAAGCGAGATTCCTTCCGGAGAGTCCGATCCCGACAGCGCATACCTATTTATCGACTGGCTTGAAAATCTTTCCGCCATCGACGGCGTCGGCGATTACGCCGACGTGTATCGCCAGTTGTCCACTCTGTCCGAGGCCGAACGGGAAATGCTTGATCACATTTACAACACCGGCGGCGCCGGAAACGGGACAATCGGCTTTCTCCAAACCGTGGGGGGCGTCCAGGTCGGCTTTGCCCAGCTCGCCATGCGGCACAACCTGGCCAATGTGCGCAAGAACATCAATGCCCGGCTCACCAATTACCAGCGGGAGGAATTGGAGGAGCCCCTCTCCGTCGGCGCCGGCGGTTATCCGAGCCTGATCTCTCGCCAGGGCGACGGCGAATATTCCGGCATCTGGGCCTATGCCGGCCGGACCTGGGTGGATCAGGACGACGTCGGCGACGCGGCCGGCTACAAATATCGTCCCTTCGGCATCGGCATCGGATACGAAAAGCATGCCGGCGAATGGATTGTCGGCGGCCTGGCCAGCTACGACAGCGGAACGATGAAGCTCAAGTCGCTGGGCGCGACCCGTACCGGCGTCCAGAATGTCCTCCTGTCCGGGTACGCCTCCTACGCCGCCAACGGCTATTACGCGTCCGGCGGAATCCACCTCGGGTATGGCTGGAACGACACGGCAAGCGCCTATGCCCTGCCCGGGTTCGCGACGGCCAGGGGCAGCTACGATTCCTGGCTGTACGGCGTCTCCGGCGAATTCGGATACATGCTGGACGGTTCGGCCCTGGGGAATGATGTGCGGATTACCCCCCACGGCGGTTTTGCCTATGCACAGATTGTCCGCGAGGGTTTTGCTGAAAACGGTGGCGGCGCCCTGGCCCGCCGTTTCAGCGAAAATCGGTGGAATGTCCTGGAACTGGAGTTGGGAGTACGGTTGTCCATGCCGTTTGAATATGAAACCCACACGCTGGTCCCTTCGCTCGATCTGGTTTTTGCGCGCACCATGGGCACGCCCGGCGAAGGCGCGAACGACACCCGTCTCCTTTCCAATCCGTTGGGGACGTGGCATTCCGCCGTACTCGACAAGAATCGGAACGCCCTGGGTATCCGCGGGGGGCTGGAGGCCCGTTTCCGATCCGGGTTCGCCGCCGGAGCGGACATTGATTTCGAGTTCCGCAGGAAAGGCGTCGCCGGGCAGATGAAACTGAACGTCAGCAAGGGATTTTAGGGCGCCGGAACGGGGCGAACCGCCTTCCCGCGGTTGCGTTTCCTTTCCGTATGCCATGGGACGGAAGAATTTTTCGGCAAAAGTTGCCAAGTTCCGCCTTGCATTCGGTCGATAAAATGCATACAACGTGAACAGCCGCCGGAATCCGGCAGGAAGAGGATTGCATCCGGGGAGGGTCGAATTTCTTGAAAACCGGGAGATTGGCGCCGGGACAGCCGGCAGGGCTGTTCGTGTCCGCGCTTCTTCTCAGCCTTGTCCTTCCGGCGGTCCCGTCCGCGGCGGCGGCGGAGTCTTCCCTGACGGCCGCGGGGCAAATTCCGACCGCCCTGATTGAACTGGACGGCACCGATTCGGAAAATCCCAACGGCGGCGATCTCCAGTACGAATGGACGCAAATCGAAGGTCCAAAGGTGGAGTTGTCCGACCCCACGGCTGTCAAGCCCTATTTCCGCACTGGCAGGCCCGGCCTCTATCGCTTCCAGCTCGTCGTCGCCGCCAACGGCCTCAGGAGCGAGCCCTTCATTGTCGAATTGATGATCGAGCGGGAAAATCAGCCGCCCGTTGCCAGTTCGCCCAGGGAGATCAGAGGGGAGGTGGGCAGGCGGTTGGAAATCGACGGTCGCGATTCCTATGATCCGGACGGCGGCGGCCTTACCTACCGCTGGCGTCCGCTTGGCCGCAATCTCGCCATTCCCCCCGCCGCCCTGAGCCAGCCGGTTCTTTCCTTCATTCCGGAGGAGGACGGCGTCTTCGAGATTGAACTGGTGGTTTCCGACAGCGAGGCGGCAAGCGAACCCAGCGTCACCCGCCTGTTCATCAGTCCGAAACCCAAACCGCCTGTGGCCAGGGCCAGGGCGAATCCCAAGGAAATTCCTTCCGCCCCGCCGCCGGTACGATCCATGGTTCCTCCCGAAAGCGGCGCCAAGCCCACTGCCCGCATCGAGGGGCCGGCGGCGATCAGGATGGGCGAGACGGCGATGCTGGATGCCAGGGGAAGCCGGGGTGAATCGAACGCCCGCCTCGAATATTTCTGGCGGCAGAAATCCGGTCCTTTCATTAAGGATTATGAACTGGTTTTCGACGGCGCGGCCGAACGGTTCCGGCCGCCCAAAGCCGGCGACTACGAATTCGAGCTGGTGGTGGCGGACGGTTCGCGCGAAAGCGATCCCGTCGTCCACGCTCTCCGGGTGGTGAACGAACCGGATCCGCCGGTGGCGGTGGTGGTGGCGCCGTCCCGGGCCAGGCCCGGCGCCCTGATCAGGATGGACGCCACGCAAAGTTACGACTTGGCGGGCAGTCCCCTGACCTATCTTTGGCGCCAAACCGGGGGGCCCAGGGTAACCGACTATGTCATTGACGAAAAATTGGGCGACGCGGCTCCCGCCTTCCATCCCGCCTCCGCCGGGATCTACAGTTTCGAATTGATTGTTTCGAACGGCGCGTTGCGAAGCCGTCCGGCCGAAATCACCATCGAGGTGCGCGACGCCCGGCAGGCGCCGGCGCTGGCGGTGAAGGGTCCGGAAGTGGCGACAGCCGGCGAGAGCCTGAGCCTGACCATTGCCGCCAGGGATACCGGGGGCGCCATGCTTGCCTTTGCCTGGCGTCAAGCCGAGGGGCCGGCTCAGGCCCTTTCGCCGACCCATGGCATCAGGGCGGTGGCGGTTCCGCCGGTACCGGGGCGCTATGTTTTCGACGTTTCCGCTTTGAAGGAAGGGCGGGTAGTGGCGACGGCCAGGCATGCAGTCGAGGTTTTCGCGCCGGCAGGGCAAACCGGGATCCCGGCATACCCCCAGCCTCACCCCTTCCGGGGAGCGGCGGCCGCCTCTTCCGCGCGGCCCGCCGCCCAGATTCATCCTTCCACTCTTGGGGGTACCGGTCTTCCGGATTCGCACCCCGACATTTTTTCGGCCCTGGAGCCATTGGCTCCGCTTGAATAATGGAGCCGCGGAATGTTTACGGGACTGGTCAAGGGGATGGGGGCGGTCCGGGAAGTTTCCCCGTTCGGGCTTGGCCGCCGTTTCCGCATAGAATTGGGTGCGTTGTCCGGCGCCGCGGCGATCGGACAGTCGATGGCAGTGAACGGCGCCTGTCTCACCATAACCGGCCTGGCCGGCGGCGCCGCCTGTTTCGACGCGGTGAGCGAAACGGTTTCCCGCACCAATCTTGGGTTGCTCCGCCCCGGCGATCGGGTGAATCTGGAACCCGCCCTCCGGGCCGGCGACGCCCTGGACGGGCATATTGTGCAGGGGCATATCGACGCGGCGGCGCCTGTTGCCGCCGTTGATGCTTCCCGTCCGGAAGTGCGCACGATTACGATTGCCCTTCCGGCAAGCATCTCCCGGCTGGTGGCGGAAAAAGGTTCGGTTGCGGTGGACGGCGTTTCCCTCACCGTATCCGGGGCGGGCCGGGATTCTTTTGCCATCGCGGTCATTCCCCATACTTGGGAAAACACCACCCTCTCGCTCAGGAAACCAGGCGATTTGGTAAATGTCGAAGTCGACGTTCTGGCCCGTTACGCCGCCCGGTTCATGGGAATGGACAGCCAGGCCGTCGCCGCCGGCCTGAGCGAAACTTTTCTGGAGACGCACGGTTTTTTCCGATCCGGCCGCGACTCCGGCACCGGATGAACCGGGGGGATTCCCCGCAAAATCCTTAGCAATGGTTGAGGCTTTGCGGAGTGCTAGTGTTCCGTAAAGTCTCAATCTTTGATTGAGACTTTACGGGGAGCGCCCCCGGTTCATCCGGTTTCCGCTTACGGGGAAGTGAATTCCCCTTCGGCATCGGAGGTCAATCCCGGAACAAACGGACTTCAGAATTTGTAAGGATTTAGACTTTACACAGCACTAGAGCCACGATTATGCGCGAATCCTCGACGCTTCGTCGGGAGAAGGGGGCGTGATGGAACGGCAGACATATGGGATTTAAAATCCTATGGCCGCAAGGCCGTGCGGGTTCGAGTCCCGCCGCCCCCACCACACGCCAATTCCATATTGTCCACCAGTGACAAGAATACCTTGATAGATATATCGGAAGGAAAACAACCATCCGCTGCCGCCTGTCAAGCCCTCCTGACATTCACCCATCGTAGAATTGGGCGGACTTTTGGAAATTAGGCGGCCCAGGCGGGAGCATTGACAAGGAGTTCCTGCGATTGAGGCGAATGTTCACGGGTCTGGCGCAGAGGTTCGCCTCACCACGGCGGATGGGAGACAAGGCACAGCGGGACGTATTGCAAGGCCCAGCAGAAGACCGTCTCCGAGGCTGTGGAGCGGACGGCGTCGCGGCAGGCGTCTGTTCAACACCGAGGAAAAGAATCGCCATGCCTCTCTTCAACCTATGCCGGATGATTACGACTGCAAAATTTCCAAACGTCCACCGATTGGATGCGCTAATGAAGACAAACAGGAAAAACGGCATCAAAATGAGGAATCGATACGCATGCTGAAGACGACGATAATCCATCCCGAACTTATCCAGGCATTGGCGGAAGCCGGCCACGGGGCGCGAATCCTGGTTGCCGACTCAAATTATCCGGTATCGACCAAAATCAATCCGGCCGCCAGACGAGTGCACTTGAACTTCGTTTCGGGAATCGTATCCGGCCCGGATGTGGTGCGGGCAGTAGTCGGCGCCGTACCCGTC
>JAITKH010000306.1 GCA_031278535.1 Planctomycetota bacterium
CCTCGGGGCGTGACCGTCGCGGTTCCGGCTGAGGAAATCATTGTCAGAGGACCGAAGGGCGAGCTTCATCAGAAGCTGACGCCGGGAGTCAGAATTTTTGTGGACGACGCGTCGGTCAAAGTCGAGCGCGATTCCGATTCGAAGCAGCACCGGGCTCTTCACGGATTGTACCGGGCGCTGATCCAGAACATGGTAACCGGCGTTACCAGCGGCTACGAGAAACGCTTGCGCATCGTCGGCACCGGATACCGGGTGGAATTGAAGGGGAGGATTTTCGTGATCGTCGCCGGTTTCTCCCATCCGGTGGAATTCGAAATTCCCGTCGGGATCGATATCGAGGTTCCCAAGGCGACAAGCCGCGAATACATGGACTTCGTTGTGCGCGGCATCGACAAGCAGCTGGTGGGCGAAGTGGCGGCCCAGATACGTCGCGTTCGCCCCCCCGATCTTTATCAAGGGAAAGGCATTCGCTATACAGACGAGCATGTCCGTCGCTTGGAGGGCAAGTCGTTCGGAGCGGGAGGTTCCAAGTAGTACCGTCCGCCGTCCTGAATCATTTTCGCGGCGCGGCTGTTGGACGCCGGGAGTGTCTGGAGAAAAGAAATGGAACGAATTTTGAAGAAGCGCCGCGATCTGGCCCGCCGCCATGTGCGCCTGCGGCAGAAAATCAGAGGCTCGGCCGAACGGCCGCGCCTTGCGGTTTTCCGCAGTCTCCGGCATATTTCCGTGCAATTCGTCGACGACGCGGCTGGCCGGACGCTCTTGGCCCTTTCGACGCTGTCGGCCGATTTTCCCAAAGAAACCTCTGGAGGCAACGTTGGGGCGGCGGGAATGTTGGGCGGTCTGGCGGCGGAAAAGGCCAGGACTGCCGGCATCCGGGCAGTCGTCTTCGACAATGGCGGGCGGAAATATCACGGCCGGGTGAAAGCGTTGGCGGAGGCGGCCCGGAAGGGCGGTTTGCAATTCTAATCAGGGGATTGGCATGGCCGAAAATAGTAATAGCAGGAGTGGCGAGGGTTTCAGTTCGGGCCGGAGCGACAATACGACGAGGCGTTCGCGGGGCGGGAATACGCGGACCGGGCCTGGAGGCGAAGGCCGGGGCGGTGCCCGGGGCGGCACCGGAGGACGGGGGGGGCGCGGCGGAGACACCATGCGGCGCGGCCGCCGGCGGGATCGTTCCGACGAACCGCGCGAGCGCGAATTCCAGGAGACGCTGATCAGCGTATACCGTTGTTCCGCCACCGTCAAGGGCGGCCGCCGCTTGAGCTTCGGTTCGCTCATATGCGTCGGCGACGGCAAGGGGCGGGTCGGGATCGGTTATGGTAAGGCCAAGGAGGTTCCCGGGGCTTTCCAGAAGGCAATCAAAAGCGGAAAACGTGCCCTCAAGCGCTTCACCATCGCCTCGGGCGGAACCATTCCCCATCTGGTCAAAGGCCGTTTCGGCGCCTCGCAGGTGGTGCTCATTCCCGCCATGCCTGGCACCGGCGTTATTGCCGGCACGGCGGTCAAGGCTATTCTCGAGGCCGGCGGACTTACCAACGTTCTTACAAAAGTGTATGGATCCACTAACACCAGAAACGTTGTCAAGGCGGTCATGAACGCTCTGGAGCAATTGCGCAGCCGGGAGACGACGGAATCCTTGCGCGGCATAGCCAAGCCAGGGCCGGAGGCTCCCGAACCGGTCAAGGCGTAAAACCAGGAAAGAAACCATGAACATCATCGATGTTTTCCATGCGGTCAAGGCGCACCGGCGCCGTCATCGTGTCGGTCGCGGCGCCGGATCGGGTTCGGGAAAAACCGCCGGCCGCGGCCAGAAGGGATTGGGTTCCCGTACCGGAGCCAATCGCCTTCGCGGCTTTATTGGCGGCCAGACCCAATTGAAGGAGCGCCTGCCCAAGATCGGTTTCAACAATGCCGTCCATGCCGTGATCTATCGCCCCCTCAATCTGGCCTTTCTCGAAGAGAATTTTGCTGACGGCGACCTTGTCGATTTCACATCGCTCCGCGAAAAGGGATTTGGCCTGCGCCGGGGAGATTTAGTGAAATTGCTTGGAAGGGGGGAGTTGGGGAAAAAGCTGATTGTCAAGGTGAACGGCGTTTCCGCCGCGGCCCGAGAGAAGATTGAAAAGGCTGGCGGCATACTGGAGATCCAGCCTATCTCCCGGAAAGCGGACAAGGTCAAATCCGATGTTTGATATTCTGGCGAGGATTCTGAATGTCAGGGAGCTGCGGAATAAACTTGGCATTACCTTCCTGTTGCTCATAGTGTTCCGGCTGGGGTCGTTCATTCCTACCCCCGGCGTGAATGTCAAGTCCATCACCGATTACGTCGCCAGCGCCCAGGGCGCCATGGGCGCGGTCTTGAGCATGGCCGACATGTTCACCGGCGGCGCCCTGTCCTCCATGGCGGTGTTCGGACTGGGAATCATGCCTTATATTACGGCATCGATTATCTTCCAGCTCCTTACGGCCATTGTGCCGGCCTTGTCCCGACTCGCACACGAAGGTCCGACCGGCAGGAAGAAAATCGCCCAATATATTCGCGCCTCCACCGTGCTTCTCTGCCTGATCCAGGCGTCCATGCTTGCCTACGGCCTTTCCTCCGCCTCTTTGGCCGGAGAGGCCGGTTCTTTCATCGCCGATGGGGTGGGGACCACCGAATTCTTTGTTTACATTGTTCTCTCGCTCACAACCGGAACGATGTTCCTGATGTGGCTTGGCGAGCAGATTGACGAATTCGGTATCGGCAGCGGTATTTCCCTGATCATCATGGTCGGCATCCTTTCCCGCATTCCCCGTGCCATAGCGGGATTGGTTTCCGGAGTTGATCCAGCCGGGGCCGGCGGTTCGATATCCTTGGGCGAAGTGGTG
>JAITKH010000341.1 GCA_031278535.1 Planctomycetota bacterium
GGCGCAGGCGGTGGTGTATCTCGCCACCGCCCCAAAGTCGAACCGCCTCTACATCGCCTATGCGGAGGCGGCCCGCGATGTCGCCCAGACCAGGAACGATCCCGTCCCTCTCCACATCCGCAATGCGCCGACCCGGCTGATGAAGGAATTGGGATACGGGGACGGCTACCAGTACGATCATGACGCCAGGGACGGCTTTTCCGGACAGGACTTCCTTCCCGGGAGTCTTCAGGGGAAAGTGTATTACCGGCCGGGACCGTTCGGCTTCGAGAAGGACGTTCAACGGAGAATCGACTACTGGAATCGGCTTCGCCGGGAGCGAAGGGGGGAAAACGCCGCCCCGAGTCCGGAAAAAGGGGAAGGGGAATGAATCCTGAAACCGGTGGCGCGGCAGGACTCGGTTTTGTTGCCGGTCTTTCCTCCTGGTTTGCCGCTTTCTGCGTTTGGCTTGCCGATTCCATCCTGGCGCTGGGCTATCCGGGACTGGTCTTTCTCATGGCGGTGGAAAGCTCGCTCATTCCCTTTCCGAGCGAATTGGTGATGCCGCCGGCCGGCTATCTCATTCACGAAGGGAGCATGGCCTGGCTGCCGGTCATTCTTTCCGGCGTTGCCGGCAGCCTCCTGGGCGCCGTGTTCAACTATTGGCTTGCCCTTTCCCTGGGCCGGCCCTTCCTGTTGCGTTACGGCAAATATTTTTTTGTCGGCCGGGAAAGCCTGGAAAAGGCCGAGGCGTTTTTCGCCCGGCACGGCGAAATCGCCATGCTGGTCGGCCGCCTGATCCCGGTTATCCGGCAGTTGATCAGCCTGCCGGCCGGAGCGGCCAGGATGCGATTCGGCCGGTTCTGCCTGTTCACCATGGTCGGCTCCGGCATCTGGGTGACCGTCCTCACGGCGATCGGCTGGCTGGTGGGCCGGAATCGCGAACGGTTGGGTGTGTACATGCATGGCGCCACCCTGTGTACGGTTGCCGGCGCCGCGGTTCTGGTCGGTTTGTATATTCTTGTCAATCGGCGCCGGCGATCCCGGCAAACGTGATCCGCTCCACTCCGGCTTCCTCCAGGGAATGGCGGACCAGCGGCGATGCCAGCGCTTCCAATTCCCTCTTCCTTCCCGCCGCCAGCCGGCTGGTCCCCATGTCGCCGCCGGCGCCGGACGCATCAGCCATGCCTGGGTGGGTCATGATTTCCGAAACGCCGGGCGGGACATGGCGGGCGAGGCGAAGCCAGGCCGCTTCGTCCATATCCCCGATCCGGCATTGTCCGAGAAGGCGATCGGGACTGGCGAGGCCGGACGATCCCGGGCCGAAAAGGGCAAGGCCGGCCCTGAGCGACAGGGACAGGGACAGGCGCCGCCAGCCAGGCCAGCCCAGCCGCCGGATCGCCCAGATCGGCGGTTCGCGCAAATTCCTGATCGCCCGTATTCCGTATTCGCGGGCCAGGCGGGCGGCCAGGCGGTACAATGGCGCCTGCCAGGCGTGATGCTTTTCGAAATCGACATGGGTGGGCCGGATGCCGGCGGCTACAATCTTCTCAATCTGCCGGCGATATTCCCCTTCCGCCTGTCCAAGGAAGGCGGGGGACATCCGCCGCCATCGAAACGGACGGAAACGGCCTCCCCCGCCTGCCAGAAGCGGAATTCCGGCCAGGGGCGAAAGGGGCTTTCCCCGGACCAGGTTCAGATGTACGCCTATCCCCAATGCCGGATTTTCCGCCGCCAAAACGACCGCTTCCGCGAATCCCGGAGCGTTCGCCATCAGACTGGCGGAAGTGACTATCCCCCGGCGATGGGCTGCGGCTATGCCGGCGTTGACGCCGGGCGAAAAGCCGAAATCGTCGGCGTTGACGATAATCCGGGGATGTCTTCCGGGCACGGCCCCGCTATTTCTTGACTTCGATGTAGGAAATGCCGGACAACGGAATCAGCATGTTGTTGCCGTAGATATCGGACATGACGATGAAATCGTCGCCGACCTCGACGATGGTGCCGCTGGCCGACACCAGTTTGCTCCCGGACGAGGCGGGAAAGTATATCGACACCTTCGACTTGTTCCGTACCAGTTCGTCCAAGTATTTACGCATGTTTCGCTCCTCCGCTTCGGACCGTCCCGATCAGCCGCCGCCGCACGTCTGCCAGCAGTCTGGAAAGGCTAAATCGTAGCAAATTCCGAAGTCCGTTTGCTCCAGAATCGGCCTCCGATGCCAGAGGGAAATTCGCTTCCCCGCAGGTGGAAACCGGGTGAACCGAGGGCTCTCCCCGCAAAGTCTCCAGGAAAGATTGAGGCTTTGCGGACGAGGAGGATAGTATACGCTCTGGGCGTCCGGAAAACAATTGTTGTTCACTGTGGGCTTTTAAAGATTAGGCCGCCCAAGCGATGACGAACACAAAGAGTTCCTGAATTTTGGTCATGTTTGAACCGGCTCGCCGCAGGATTTGAGATATTTGCGCCTGATCCTGGTAGTGGACTTTTGGAAACTTTGTGGTTGTAATTTCCGGCAAAGGTTGAAAAGCGGCATGGCGATTCTTTTACTTGGTGTTGATAAGGCACTTTGTAAAAGGAGGTCGCCATGCCCGAACTTCCACGGGTCATTGGATTCTTGAGCGTACCCGGA
>JAITKH010000428.1 GCA_031278535.1 Planctomycetota bacterium
GTCTGGCAGACGAATTTTTCCGCGCGATTGGTGCAGCCTTGGTCTGTTTTCTTTCCTTTTTCGCCTCCGGGAAAAGCCCCCCGGTTCATCCAGATCCTGTCTCCGGGAAGCGAACTCCCCTTTGGCACCGGAAAGCGGTTCCAGGGCAAACGGACCTTGGCGCCCATAAGGTCGGCCTTTTCAGGGTACTGTTGCGATTTTCGATTTTGTTACCAAAGAAGGAATAACGGTAAAAGGAATGGAATCCGTCCAGTTTTACGATTATTCCTGTAATATCAATTGGTTATAGCGTGATCGACAGAAAATGGCCCTGTAGGGTGTCGCTACGGGGAGAATCGATCCCGGGCGGGAAATTTTCCACGCCGCAGGTTTCTCGCATGTCGGCAGGCAAGATTCCGTACTTTCGATTCCGTCGTTTCATGCCCTTGAATATGTGACGAACGCATTGCTCCTGTTCAGAACCATGGATTGATTCCCGCGGCACCTATTTGCGGATAGGGCCAAATTCCTTATAATGGGGGAATGTTGCGGAAACGGGACGGAGTTCGACAATTGCCTTTTCCGACGCGATATTTCCTGGGAAGGGAGAGGACGACATGGAAACGGGGGATGCGGAGCGGACGGCGGTTTTCAATTTTGCCCTCTTCCTCGACCGCCTGGCGGCGGCGGCGCCGCTTACCCTGTATGCCTGGGGCGGGTGCCTGCTGCTGGCAAAGATTCTTTTCCCCGCAACCCCCGTCGATTCCTCCATCCTTGCGGCCGCGGCCGGAATTTTTCTGATGGCGATGTTGATAGTGGACATGGCGCGGACGGGCGGAGGCTGGTTTTCCCGAAAATACGCCGCCGCCTGGCTGGATTTGCGCAACCACGCCGGGGGCAAAATACTCTCGGGCGATTCGGCGGCGATCATCGCCGCCCGGATTCGACCGGGGATCAGCGCAAGACATCTGTTCCGCCGTCTTGCCCTGCCGGCGCTTTTTGCCGCCGCCGCCGCCCTGGCGCCCCGGCCGGAGGCAGGCTGGCGCGTTTCCGGTACCGGAATGGAACGCTCCTTTGACCGGATGGAGCGGAAAATTGGCCAGGCAGTCGGGCAGGAAAGGCTGCCCGAACCCGACGCCGGGGAACTGCGCAAGAATCTGCGCCGGCTGCGGGATTTGGCCGAACAGCATCCCGAAGCCGCCGCCGAAGCCCTCGCCTCCATTGCCGAACGAATCGAGACGGCGGCGAACCGGCGACTGAATCGTCATGCCGACGCCTTGGAAAAGGTCTTGTCCGCCTGGCGGGAAAGCGAAAAAGCCGCTGCCGAAACCGAAGCGGTTTCGGCCGGAATGGAGCGGCGGCTGCTCGAGTTGCGGGAGAGTCTGGGCAACTTTGTCGACGGCGAGGGCGGGATGAGGAATCTTCCCCGCGACATCCAGGAAGCGCTTTCCGGAATGCCGGCCGATTCCGTTCCGGATACGGAAATGTCCCGAAGTCGGCTGCGAAAGATTCTCGAGGCGCTTGGCAAAAACGGCGAAAGGCTTGCCGAAGCCGCCTCGAATCCGGACGGCTTCCTATCCGCGGAGGAGGCCGCGTCCGGTTCGATGCGGCGCCTGAGCCGGATCCTGGCCGAAATGAAAACGGCCGACGCCGGTGGGGAACCGGGTTCGGGCGGCGTCGACAGGGGACCGGGAAACGCGCCCCTGATTTTCGGCGACGAGTCCCGGGTGGCCGGCGAACGCTTTGCGTTTGCGCCGTTGCCGGCGGGAGAAGGAATGGAACCCGGCATCCTGCTGGAACGGGAACGGGCGGAAATTCCCGAAAATGCCGGCGCCGGAGAGTTGCAACCTCTGTCGCGATCCGGGGCGGCGGTGTCGGAGCGAATCTTTTCCGGCGGGCGGGCCGCCCCTCTGGGACCGGAGCGGGCGCGGGTGTCGGAAGGGTATTTCCGCGCCTTGGGAGAAAGCCGTGACTGACAGGCTGCCGGAGATTATGGAGGCGCTGAAAAGGACCGAGTCGGCGCTCAACCGGGTGATTTTAGGGCAGTCGGCACTGATCCGCCGATTCCTCACCGGCGTCCTGGGCGGAGGGCATCTTTTGCTTGAAGGCCTTCCCGGCATGGGAAAGACGCAAATGGTCCGGGCGTTTTGCCGCCTGTCCGGCCTGCGGGCCGGCCGCATCCAGTTTACTCCCGACCTGATGCCGCTGGATATCACCGGCTCCCACCTGCTGCGGGAGGAGGCGGGGAAAAAGGAATTCGAATTCAAGCCCGGCCCCATTTTTGCCAACATGGTGGTGGCGGACGAGATTAACCGGGCCAGCCCAAAAACCCAGTCGGCGCTGCTCGAAGCCATGCAGGAACGGCAGGCGACGGTGTTGGGACAGGCGTATCCCCTTCCTTCACCCTTTTCGGTACTGGCGACCCAGAATCCCATCGAACTCGAAGGCACCTATCCCCTGCCCGAAGCCCAATTGGATCGCTTTCTGTTCAAACTGGATGTGGGGCCGGTGGGATTTCCCGAACTGCGGGATATGGCGGAGGGAAAGGCCGGCGGGGATCTTCCGGATCTGGAACCAACCCTGACGCCGGCGGATTTCGCCGAAGCCATGGCCGCTGTCGCCGCCATGCCGGTTTCGCAGCCCGTCGCCGGCTACATTGCCAGGCTGGTCCTGGCCACCCGCCCGGGCGGGGATGGCCCGGCCCGGCATATCAAATTCGGCGCCAGCCCGCGGGCCGCCATCGGCATGGCGGCGGCGGCGCGGGCACTGGCGTTCCTTGACGGTCGCTCCACAGTCGGATTCGACGACGTCAAGACGGTGGCGCCGCCGAGCCTGCGCCACCGCGTCATCCTCGATTACCAGTCCCGTCTGGATGGCGTGGACAGCGATCAGGTTGTCGGGGAAATCCTCGCCTCCGTCCGCGAATTGGATCGGGACGAGCCCCAATCCCTTGCGGCGCGGTTGGCGGCGAACGCGTGAACGGATTTCTTGGAAGCCCCGGCATGGCAAAAACGATTGTCCTGATCCTGCTTCTTGCCGCTTTCGGCCGGGCCACGGCAGGCGAGGATCCGGAAATAGCCATTCACCTTCCGCCCCCGGCCTGGAATAGCCAAGGTTCGATACCGCTCGTTCTGGATATCCGTACAAACCGGGGCGGCGAATTCCGCGTCAGTGCCCGAAGCGCGGAGAATATGGCGGGAGTTTCCCATACCCTGCGCCGTACCGTCTCCCTGCCGCCCGGCACGGCCGCGCGAGTGGAAATGGCCTTTCCTTTTCCCTTCGGCCTCATCGTCGAGGTGGAAGGTCCCGGCGTTTCCCTGTCCCGGGAATTGACACTCCCCTTCGTCGATTGGAAAGGCGAAGATTCCTCGTCGCGGTTGATTTGCGCCAACAGTTTCCTCTTCCGGGAGTTGAATGCGTGGAAGGATGCGGGGAGCCGGGAAGGTCCGGCTGTCGCGGTCCTTGCTCTCGACTCCCTTCCCGATCTCTGGCAATCCTACTCCGGCCTGACCGGCGTCCTGGTGATGGAGGCCCGGGAAGCGCGCTCCCTGCGGCCGGCCCGGCGCGAGGCGCTGGCGATTTGGGTGCGGTGGTTTGGAGGCAGGTTGTGGCTGGCCGGTCCCGAAGCGGAGGAGGCAGCCCGGGAAATCGGCTTCACGATGCCAATCGGGACGGACAGGGAGACTGCGGTTCGGCTATGCCGGCAGTTGAACGGCGCCGTTTTCATCCAACCCCGTCCCGACGCCGGGGAACTGATCCGCAACCTGCCCGGCGATCCACAGCGCAATCCCCTTGCCCCCTATTACCTGATGAAACGCTGGGACGACACTCCCGGGCGGCAGCTGTTGGGATCCTTCCCCGGAATCTCCGTCAATTCCATCATTCTGGCGCTGCTTGCGCTTGGAGTGGTCATGGGTCCGCTCAACCTGTGGTTTATCAAGCGCCGGAAAACCCCGTTGCTCTTTTTCGTCACCACCCCCCTCGCCGCCTTTGCCGGCGTCGCCGGCGTCTTTGCCGCGTCCCTGTGGAGCGAGGGATTCGGCGGCAGCTACACCCAGTGGGGGGTACTGGTCCGCGGCGCGGAAAAGGAGGCGATGCTATTTGACGGCAGGGGCGTCCGTTCCGGATTTTTCGTCTCCATTCCCAGATTTTCTTCCGATACGCTGATCTTCCCCTTCCGTAACTCCGGACAGCGCCTGGAGTTGATCAGCGATGTTTCGGATGGAACCGTCCTGGCCGAGGGCTGGCTCAAACCCCGTTCGGTCTCGGGATTTCTGGCAGTCCGGCCAGTGGCGAGCCGCATGAACGTCGAGGTGATTGAAGAGGGCGGGGAATGGCTGGTCGCCAACGGTCTGGGAGTCGCCCTTTCCGAAGTCGCGGCGGCACTGCCTGGCGGAGGCGGCGGTTGGGCGAAAAACGTTCCTCCGGGAAATCGCGCACCCCTCAGGCGCGAGAAAAGTCCCGAGCGCCTGGAGAAGATATTGGAGCGGGCGTACAGTCTCTTCAACGACAAACCGGCCTTTGCCGGCGTCGCACTGGCGGCGGAATGCGAAGGGCTTCCCTATCTTGAGGACGGCGGATTGGGCGCGGTCCGGCTCCAGGGAGAATATTTCTATATTCAGGCTGGCATTGGCCCGGAGGAGGCGGAACCGTGAGCGCCTCTTCCCGACCCATCCTGGAAGCCAGGGATTTGTGCAAATCCTTCGATCGGGTCCGGG
>JAITKH010000027.1 GCA_031278535.1 Planctomycetota bacterium
CCAAAAAAAAACCTTCTGTCGGCTTCCTTCCCACACGGTACTTTCCCGCCACCGCCACAGTCTTTCAATCATGCCATTTTCTGGCGACAAAAAGGGACATGACCACGACGATGCCAACCATTCCCCCGGGAGAGGAATGAAGGCGACACCATCGATGGACGCTTCCGTTTTATGATATGCCGCTGGCGGCTTGAAATACGGTTGCGTCTATGCCTCATTGCGGTACAATGTGGCTCGTTGCCTTGTTGACCGGCGAACGCTACGTGCCCGCAATGGCTCCCGGCCGACGGGAATGTGCGCGATTACAATCAAAATATACTTTTTGCGGATTGAAATGGTGATTTTCGACAATGGGGAACATCCCGGGTTCCCTTGGAGCATAAAGCACGGTTGAATGGATGGCAGGGGATATCATTTTCACAATTCCAGATCGAAAAAAGCATAAAAGGGCGATTCATGGAACCGGGCAATGCCGCGATAGCATTTCCGCAATCCGGTATCCGAAAAATGTCCGGGAAAGCTTCGCTTTACACCGATTCCATCAATATGAGCCTGGTGGTCTGAAAAGACGGAACCTGTGGATGGCGAAGTCGGCTTGCTTATGAAAAGCTGATCTACGACGACAATATCCATGGTCAGTCCCGCTTCCTTCCCCGGCTTCGGGGAGAACACGGGAAGATAGCGCCGTTCGTCGACAAGTTCCGTCTTTTCCTTCGAAAGGAATTGGTTATGAATGTGCACCAGCTTGAAACACCGGCTCTTATTCTTGATTTGGACAGGTACGAGGAAAACTTCCGGATCATGAAAAACTTCACTGAAGCGAACGGGATACGGCTTCGCCCGCATTACAAATCCCACAAATGCACCTGGATCGCCCACGATCAAATCGCGGCGGGAGCCAAGGGCATCACCTGCGCCACCCTGGGCGAAGCCGAGGATGCGGCGCGGGCCGGCATTGAGGACATTCTCATCGCCAATCAGGCGCCGCAGATGTCGAAGGTCACCCGCATCGCCTACCTGGCGACTTGCTGCCGCCTGACCGTATGCGTGGACAGCACGGAGAACATCGCCGCCCTGGAAGCCGCGGCGGCGCTGGAAAGCGCCGCCATTCACGTCCTGGTGGAATACGATGTTGGCATGCGGCGCTGCGGCGTGACGGACGCGGAGGAATTCCTCCTCCTGGCCAAACTGGCGGACGCGGCTCCGCATCTGGTTTTTGAAGGCATCCAGGCGTATGCCGGGAACCTTTCCCACGAAGCGGATTTCGAGAAGCGCAAAAAGAATTCCGACTGGGTGGAGAGCCGTTTGTCCGCCCTCAAGAAATATGTCGAGAATGCCGGGCTGAAAATTCGCGAAGTAAGCGGAACCAGCACCGGCACCGTGCAGTTCCGCCCCAAAAACAGCGTCTACACCGAGATACAGCCTGGCAGCTATATTTTTATGGACAAGGCCTATAGCCTCTTGAACCTGCCGTTCAGGAATGCGCTCTTTCTCCTGACCCAAGTGATCAGCGTCGTCGGCAAGGAACGCATCGTCACTTGTGGCGGTATGAAGTCGATTTCCGTGGATCAGGCGAATCCCTCCCTTGCCGAGTATCCCGGCATTCCGGTGGAAATGTCGGAAGAGCATTGTACCCTTCCTTTCGTTCCCGAAGGAATCACTGTCGGCGATTATCTGCGGCTTATCCCCGGCCATTGCTGCACCACCATGAATCTGCACGATCACATGTATCTTGTCCGCAAGGACAAGGTGATGGATCGACGGGAAATCGTCAGCAGGGGGAAAAGTAGATAGCGGCTCCGTATCCGCACACCCTCGCTTCCTGTCAACTCATGCCGGAAAAATTCGTACGGGTTTAAACGGCGATCCCGGAATATTCCTAGCGAAACGAGGCCATTTTCACGCATAGGCCCAGCCGGCGGTCAACCCTTGCAGTTGCCCGCGGCGATGGCTATACTTTTTTGTAGACGACGTTCCGGACCGGAAAAGCCGGATGCGAAAAGGATGCGGCCATCCTTTTCGCAGGCGCCGGAGACAATCGCCGCCGGCGCCGCCGGTTTTCCGAAACAGCGCCGCGGCACTCCGAGTAAACGAAAATCCCCGGCCGCGAATGGGGTGGATAAGGTGCTTTTGACCCTTGAACTGGAGAATTTTCTCCTTTTTGAAAAAACGGCGTTCGCCTTTTCGCCCGGATTGAACGCGGTATCGGGCGAAACCGGTGCCGGGAAAAGTTTGGTGGCCCGCGCTCTAGGCCTTGCCCTGGGGGGAAGGGGGGGACGCGACGCGATCCGCCGGGGCTGTCCGGAGGCGAAGATTCGGGCCGTGTTTCAGGCCAGCCCGGCCTGGCCGAAAGCGGCGAGCGAATTGGCCGGCCCCGACGGCAGGATAACGGTGGAACGGACGCTTCGGGCCGATGGCGGCGGCCTGGCCGTCAATGGAAAAGCCAGGGCTGTACAGGCCGTTCGCCTGGCGCTGGGGTCGCTGGTCGATTTCGCCGCCCAGAACGAACAAACGCACTTGGCCGATCCGAGGCGCCAGCTTGAACTGCTCGACTCCTATGGCGGCCTTGACGGGGAGCGCCAAGCCTATACCGCCACTTTCCGCTCCGCCGAAACGCTTGTCAAGCGGCTTCGGGCAGGAAGGGAAGAACGGGAGCTGGTGCGGCTACGACTGGAACGGATCCGGGCGGATTTACGGGATATCGAAGAGATCCATTTTGATCCAGAGAGCGATCCCGGCCTGGAGGACGCCATCCGCGAAATGGCGAATTCGGCGGCGGTGGCCGGCGCGGCGGCGGAAGCGGCGGCTTTTCTGGAAGGAGGCGATCCGCCGGCGCTCGACTCCCTAGCGCGGGCGCGGCGGGTGTTGGAACGCATGGCCGAAGCGTCGCCGGGACTAGGAGAGGCGGGGCGGAACCTGGAATCATCCCTGGAACAGGCGCGGGTGGCGCTGTCCCTCCTTGCCGCCGTATCCGGCGCGGTCGACGCGGGGCCGGAGCGCCTGGACGATCTGATCGGGCGGTCGGAAAAATTGAAGGCTTTGGCCAGGCGCCTGGAATGCCAGGTGGAAGAGCTGCCGCGGGTCGCGGAAGAATTGGCGCGCCGAAAAGAGGAGCTGGCGGATTGGGACGCGGGCGAGGACGAAGCGAGGGAACGGCTGGCCGGGCTGCTGCCTGAACTGGTTCGGCAGGGCGCCGGACTTGGCGAAAGGCGGCGCCTGGCGGCCGGGCGGCTGGCAGCGGCGGTGAACAGCGAGATGGCGGATTTGGCCATGTCCGGCGCCGGATTCGACGTGGTTTTCGAACCCCTTTGGCGGCAGGGAATGCCGCTCGAAAAAGCGCTGGACGCCGGCCCGGCCGGACTTGACGAAATCGCCTTCCTCATCAGTCCCAATCCGGGCGAACCGGCTGCGGCCATCGCCGGCGGCGCATCGGGCGGCGAAATGTCCCGGGCGCTGTTCGCCCTGAAGGCGGTCCTGGCGGAAGCGGACAGGCCGGACATAATGTTTTTCGACGAAATCGACGCCGGAGTGGGCGCACGGCTCGGAGGGGAGTTGGCGGCGAAGCTGAAGGCGCTGGCGGCGCGTCGGCAAGTGGTGGTCATCACCCACCTGCCCCAAATTGCCGCCCTCGCCGACAGGCATATCCGGGTGGGCAAGGAGACGCGCGAAGGACGGACGCTGGCCACGGCGGAACGCATGGAAGGCGAAGGGAGGGAACGGGAAATCGCGAGCATGATCCATGGCGGGCGGGCGGGCGAGGCAGCGCTTCGCCAGGCGAGGGAAATGCTGTCCGAAGGCGGCGGCGCCGGGCGGGAGGCAGAATGATACCACCGATTTGCGCGGATCTGCATGAAAGGGGACTGATCACCGGGGAGCAGATGAAAGCGGTGACGCTGGCAAGCCAGGTCGGCGATTTTCGCCGGGGAATAGAGCCGGGCGACCCGGATTACAAGATAGCGATCATTCTCGGTTTCGTCAAATCGGGGGACGTGGCGGTATCGATCGCCAAGTCTCTCGGCCTCATTTCCTA
>JAITKH010000029.1 GCA_031278535.1 Planctomycetota bacterium
AGAATTTGTAAGGATTGAGACTGTACAGACCACTGGCGGCGTGAAATTGTGATTTTCGATCCGGGGGAAATCGTTTTATCCATAAAGCAGATTGGGGATGAACAGGACGAAGCCCGGAATGAAGATGAGAACGATCACCATAAACACCACCGCGACGAAAAAGGGAATGCTCTCCCTGACGTACTCCTCTATCGGACAGTCCAGGATGTCGCAAACGATGTAGAGCGCGGTTCCCACCGGCGGCGTCATGACGCCCATGGTGACGATGGTCATCATGATGATGCCGAAATGCATCTCGTCGACCCCGATCTTCTTCAACACCGGGAGAAAAATCGGCGTAAGCAGCAGGATATTAACGTTGCTGTCCACGAACAGGCCCGCGACGACGAGAAACAGCACGATGATGACAAGCAACAATTGTGGATTGCCGGTGATTTCCAGGAGACCGCCGCCGAGTCGTTGCGGAACGTTCTCCATTGTCAGGGCGTAACCGAAGATGCCGGACAAGGCGATGATGAGGATGATGCCGCCGTTGTCGATGAAGGAATCGCGCAAAGCCGCCTTGAATCCCGCCCAGTCCAGATCTTTGTAGACGAAACAGCCGATGACCAGCGCGTACACGACCGCGAACGCACCCGCTTCCGTCGGAGTGAACAGGCCGAAGCGTATGCCCACGATCAAAATGACGGGAAACAGCAGCGCCCATATCGAGTCCCTGAGATCGTGCAGGATTTCCCGTACGCCCGGAGCCGCCGTTCCCGGGAGCGGCATGTCGAATCCCCGCCGTTTCGCCGTTATCCAGACGGTGAACATCAGCACCCCCATCATCGCCAGGCCGGGGAGAATGCCGGCCGCGAACAGCCGCCCGATGGACACCTCGCCTATAAACCCGTACAAGATAAGCCCAAGGCTGGGCGGAATCGTGGCGGTGATGAGAGAGGTTAAGCAAATGACCCCGGCGGCGTACCCCTTGGGATATCCGCGCCTGATCATGTTGCGGCCCAAGATCCTCGCCTCCATGGAGGCGTCGGCGACGGCCGACCCCGACACCCCTCCCATGAGGGTGCTGAGCACGACGGATACTTGCGCAAGACCGCCCGCCATTCTCCTCGTCAGGAGCGACGACAGGCGGAGAAGCCGCGGGGTTATTCCCGCCCTGTTCATCAGGTTGCCCGCGAGAATGAAGAACGGCACGGCCAGGAACGCGATGGATTGGGTCTGCGCCACCACCCTTTGAACCGCCGTGTCCATGGTGAAGATCGGGTTGGAGGCGAACCATGCCATCCCGGCGATCCCGATGACGAACGCGATGGGGACGTCCATCACGAGGAGAACGGCGAACACGCAAATCAACAAGAGCATGGCTCCCTCCCCTGGGCGCGGCCGGAAAGAACGGCGGCCGGGGAAAAACGCCCGGGCCGTGCGTCCGGATCACGTTCCCCGCGCCGTTTCAAATCACCTGCCGTTCGACATTTTCCGCCTCTTCCCGTTGCGCCTCCCCGGCCAAGCTGTATTCGTCGTCCCGCAAATGCCGGCGCAGCTTGCCCATCCTGACTGCGGCGGTCAAAAGCATGCATAGCGAACCAACCGGCAAACACACCGACACGTAGGAATAGGAGATGGGAATCGTCTGGAAATGCCTGTTCAGCGAGGCGTACGTCAATTTGATTCCATAGAAGATGAAAATCGCGAGGGTGGCGGCGATGGCGAGATGACCGAGAAGCAGCACAATCTTTTGCAGCCGGGGGGAAAGACGCAGAAGGACGATATCCACCCCGACCAGCCGGCAGCGGCGCATGGCGATGTCGGCGCCGAGAAAGGCCGACCAGGCGAAGCAAAGTTTGGCGATGTCGTCGGCCCATATGAGCGGGTTGTTGAAAAGGCGGAGAACGGCGCTGGAAAACACCAGGACGACGATGGAGGCGAAAAGCGCTCCGCAAAGAACTTCCTCCGCCAGGCAGTAGCGGTCATACATCTTTTTCATACATGCCACCTTCCCATACCGTGTCCGACTCCGGGATTTCCGGGGCGGAACGGGCCGCTTCCGCCCCGGCGTCCGTCCCGCCCCCGGAAATTGCGAATGCCGCAGGCGAAAACGATCAGGCGGCATTTTCCCCTTGCGCTTCGCCGTCCGCGCCGTATCAGTCCATGCCCAACTGCTTGCGCAATTCCTTGTGCAGTTCCTCGTAACCCAATTCCCTGTACACGGGCTGAACCGCGTCAACGAAAGGCTGCTTGTCGATTTCGTACACGGTCACCCCGGCTTTTTGGATCATTTCATCAATGTATTGCTTCGACAGCTTGATGACCAGATCCTGGTTGTCGCGGTAAGTCTCGAAGGCAATCCGCATCAGCTCCTCCTGGCGCTCCCCGGGCAGGGTGTCGAACCATTTCGTCCCCGTCACCATCGAGCCGATGAGGAGGAAATGCTCGGAAAGACTGATGTGCTTCGCCGCCTCGTACATGCGCATGGCGTAAATGCCGGGTATCTGGGCTTCGGTTCCATCGACCACGCCCTGTTCTATCGCCTGGTACGTTTCGCCCCACGGAATCGCGGTGGCGATGCCGCCCATGGCCTCCACGGATTTGACGAACAGAGGGCTGCCGATGGTGCGGATTTTCTGGCCCTTCAGATCGGCGGGTGTCCGCACCGGCCCCTTCTTGACGATCCAGCTGCGCGCGCCGGAGAAACAGTTCGAGGTAACGAGCTTGAGGCCCTTCGCCTCGAAATCCTTGTCCCATTTCTTGTACAGGTCGATTTCCATAACTTTGTTGAGGTACGTGTGATCCGGAAAGACGTACGGCATCTGAATGACGCCGTAGTCCGGCACGAAGGAGGCGATGCGTCCCGGATCGCTCGCGCAGATGACAGGGACGCCTTGGAGGGCTTGTTCGGTAACGTCGTCCGTCTCGCCCATGACGCCGCCGATTCTCACGACCGCGTTCCAGTTGCCTGTCGCGTTAAGACGTTTGGCGAATTCCTCATGGCCCATCGACTGCGTGTCGGTCGCCCCGGACGTACCGGCAATGATCACGTCGTACTTCTGGCCGGCCAAGGCGGCCGCGCCCGTCAGGAACAGGACGGCGGTCAACAACAGCGTTCCCGCTTTCGAGGCGGGACTTCCCGATGTCTTCATGCGGTTCTCCTCTCATTATGATTCCATCCAGTCCAGCCGACACGGCGCCGGCTTTTATTGTTCGCTCACAGCCGCAAAGAATTGTTTGGAAAAAGCGTTTCCGATTCTCGTTTCCGGTTCTTGATTCGATTCAGCCGCAAGAACCGGGATTTTGGGAAAAGGCGAACCGGGGACGGGGAAAGGCTAGCGTACGCCGCGTTCGGCCTGCGGCAAACCATCGATAAGGCCCTTCATGTAGCCGATGGCGAAAAGCTTGCCCAGCGCCGCGTACCCCGGATAGGCGCCCTGATCGTCGCCGGCCATGGCGGGAACGTGATCGCAACGCATATATCCGTCGAATCCCGCGTCCAGATAGGCCTTCATCGCGCGATGCATGTCGATCTGGCCATTGTCGTGGAATGTTTCCTCGAATTTCCGGGCGTCGCCGCGCAGATTCCTGAAATGTGCGAAATAAACGCGTCCCGTCTTGACAAGTCTGTGGATGTTCTCGTACAAATCGCCCTCCATGAGAGCAAAATTGCCCTGGCAGAAGGTGATGCCGTTGGCTTCACTGTCTGAAAGGGAGAGCAGCCGCTCAAACGCGGATACCGACCCCATTATGCGACCGACACCGGCCACCGAGGGAAGCGGGGGATCGTCCGGATGCATGGCCAGCCTGACGCCGGCCTTCTCGGCGACAGGAACGACTTTTTTCAGGAAGTATTCGAGCGTCTCCCACAGGGTATCCCGCGACACGAGGGAATCGCCGGCGTCGGGCGAGTTCCGTATGAGGGATTCGTCGAATCCGCAGGCTTCGGAGCCTCCCCTGGCCGGAATGCGGAACGAGGTACGCAACCAGCCGATTCGGGTCATCCAATTGTAACAGAAGACCGGAATGCCCAGCGCACCCATGTTGCCGATGATACGGCAAGTCTTGTCAATCTCCCTGTCGCGGCTGGGACCGCCCTCGCGAATTTCGTCAAGGGGCAGCATCGCCTCGATCACGGCCAAATTCAGTCCGTAATCAGCATAGCGCTGTTTCAATTTGGCGAATTCCATGAAGTCCCAGAATGGATAATCCTCTCCCGGCCAGCTCATGCAGACCGCATGCTCGATTCCCAATTGTCCGGCATGCAACCACTTGTCGGAAATCCGCCACTCCAGTTCGTACGCCAGTTTCATGTCGCCCTCCCCAATGCCCCGGTTCATCCGGCTTCCGCCCCGGGGAAGTAAATTCCCCTTCGGCATCGGAGGTCGATTTCGGAGCAAACGGACTTCGGCGTCGGTGTAACAAGCTTTTTCAGGCCACGTGATGATTATTCAGAACCCAACCAGTCCGCCGCCATCGACGGGTAGGCACGCGCCGGTGACGTATCTGGCCGCGTCGCTCGCCAGATAAACGGCGGCCATGCCGATGTCCAGCGGATCGCCCAGCCTCCCCATGGGTATGCGACCAAGGATTTTCCGCATCCGGGGAACGTCATCCTCCACCACTTGACGGAACATGGGTGTGTCTATCCAACCGGGC
The DNA here is from genome assembly GCA_031278535.1 of Planctomycetota bacterium. Classification (GTDB taxonomy): domain Bacteria; phylum Planctomycetota; class SZUA-567; order SZUA-567; family SZUA-567; genus JAJBSZ01. The sequence continues at coordinate 4,645 of JAITKH010000029.1, forward strand.
GCTATGGCGTTGATCCGTACTCCATCGGCTCCGCATTCGCTGGCGAGGGTTCTGACCATGCCGAGGTATCCAGCCTTGGCGCTGGCGTATCCCGCCACATACGGAAGCCCTATGAAGCTGGCCATACTGGCCATAAAGATGACGCTCCCCCGTTTCCGCGCGCGCATTCCGGGGATGACCGCCTTGGTCAGCGCGAACGACGCCACCAGATGGGCGGTCAGTACGGCCTGGTAATCGTCGACCGACATCTCTTCGATCGGCATTTTGCAATGAATGCCCGCGTTGTTGACGAGAATATCGATGGGGCCGCATTCGGAAGCGATTTTTCCGATGGTTTCCGGGGTTCGCGCCGTGTCGGTGATGTCAAACCGGTAATACCGGACACAGTCCCCGAATTCCGCCAATGCAGGAAGCGCCTTGTCAGGATCGCGCCTGGCGACCACCGCCACCCTGGCTCCAGCCCCGACCAGACACGTGACGACGGCGAAGCCGATGCCGCTCGCGCCGCCCGTGACCACGGCGGTTCGTCCCGACAGGGAGAGAAATTCGCGGAGATCGATCATGGCACGCACTTTCTTTTTGGTACGCGGTATCGCTCAAAGAATGCCGAATTTCGCGAATGCGGCGGTCGCGGTCATGCCGTCTTCAATCGCTTTGCGCACGGCTTTCTCGCCGGCCGCCTTTTCCAATGCCTTTTCCAATACTCCGTCCGCGACGTCCTGCGGGATGATCACCACGCCGTCGATGTCGCCGAAAACGAGATCGCCGTCGCGCAGCGTCACTTGGCCGATTTCAATCTGGCACCTGAAGGCGGCCACCTGGGCGCGAACACCGGAGTCCTGGGCGTAGCAGCCGCAACTGAATACCGGCCAGTTCTGCTCCAGCACCTGCGGCGTGTCGCGGTGCCAGCCGTTGACCACCGCGCCGGCGGCCTTCCGGCGGCGGGCGGTTACGGTGGGCAACTCGCCCCAATACGCACAACGCCCGCCGCCGCCGCCGGCAACATAGACTTCATTTTCGCGCAACTGGTCGAGCGCCTCGGTAAGCAGTCCGAACGGCTTTTTCTGCGGTCCGAACGCATCCGTCATGAGAACCGTCATGGTGCGCCCGGCCAGTTTCATCCGGGTGTCGATCGGCCGGATGCCGGGGGGGGGGAGGAATTGATGACAGGAACCCATCGTGTCCAGAATATCCCCGACTACGGGCGTATACAGGCGCTCTTTCATCAGGGCGGACATCTCGCTGTCGTTGTTCCATGCCGCCATCGCGCTTTCCTCACGGGGAATCCCGGACGGATTTTCCCATTTCGTTACCAGCCCGAATCCGGCAGTCCGGCCGTCTCGGTGAACAACCGCAGATTGCTTCGGAAAATCACCTCCGCCCCGACGATCAACGTATCACGTTCGGGAACCTTGCCGTCCACCAAATACTTCACCATGCATTCGGCGGCCAGCCTGGACTGCTGAAAAGGATTTTTGTACAAGATGTTCGTAAACACGCCGTCCCTGAGAAACCGGGCGTTTTCGCGGAAAAGGTCGGTGCCCATGGCCGGCATTTTCCCGGCCTTTCCCGATTTCAGCAGGGCTTCGCCCAACAGGACGCTTCCCAACGCGGTGACGCTGCAACAGGCGACTATGTCCCCCTCCCGGAGAGTTCGGCGAGCAGGCGCACGAACATGTCTCGGAGACCGCCTTGTGGCTTTTGATGACGGTATGCCCGGGCCTGTTCTCCTCCAGATAGGCATCAAAGCCCCTGGCGACGAAATATTGCGAGGAAATCGCCGGGTCGCCCGCGCACATGAGCACGCTGCCGGGACCGGGCGCCTGCCACGACAGCAGTTCCGCCATGGTCCTGCCGATCACCCCGTAGTCGGGCCGGACGCGGTACAGCCTCCCTGATTCGGGCGGATCGCCGCCCACAAGAACCACGGGGACGCCGCGACGAATGAAACAACTCAGCGCCTCCTGTCCGGCGGAATCCATGTATCCCACAGTGACGAGCCCATCGACGATCAATCGGTTAAAAAGGGAGTGCACTTCCTCCGCCTGGCTGTTCACATCGCGGAAGTAGGGGATTTCAATTGCCGTTATGTTAAAATCCTTCGCCGTGTCCATGTAGGCGCGGAACCCGTCCCAGACCTGGGGGAAGAAGTATTTGTTGTTCGCGCAGACGCCGGGAAACACGGCTGCGATATGTTTCGGCTTACGCTTCAACGACGACGACGCGACATTGCGCCGGTAGTCGCACTCGCGGGCGACCCTCTCCACCCGCTGCCGTGTTTTCAGGGCGACACCCGCCTTTCCGGCAAGCGCGGAATGAACGGTGCCGATGGATACGCCGGCCTTGTGAGCCACATCCTTTATGGTTATCCGTATCGACAATGGCCTATGCTACCTGAAACGTTTTACATGAAATGATCCGGATTGTCAATACAAAAAACGGTTAAAATTCGCACGTCTCCGAGAGATCGCAAACCCGTCGTTTCCCCTTTTCCCGGAAAACGAGAAAAAAAAGCGTTTTTCCCTTGCGGCACCGATTTTACAGGTTATAATGAGTGGTAGTAGGGATTTTTTTCTCCAACCAAGGCATAACATCCTTGGTTGTGGCAGGTTTTTCGATTGCATCGGTCCCATTGGCATGGCGGCGAGCGGCTGGAAGTGGAAAGGCAGGGACGGCAGCCGGGGCGGACTGTTATACGAAGCCGGCAACTGGGGCGACATCCTCAAACTGCTGTGGCTCTCGGCCACTATTCGCTGGAAAGCCGGCGCCGGAAAAATCGAATATCTGGATCCCTTTGCCGGCGACGTTGTCTACCCTTTATCCCGGGATACGGTTCTCAGGGTACGCGTTTTGGAACTGGAGGGATTCGAGACTGTTCGTACATTCCTCGCGGAGAAGAATGAATGGCCGTCGGCCGCGACGATGGCCGGTTTGTTGCCAGTGGGAAAGCGATCGGTTTTCGATGCCGATCCCGAAAAACGGGGGCGTTGGCGGGAAACGCCCGGCGTTTCGGTTCTAGAGGGCATATCCGGCTGGGAAATCCTGGCGTCCAGGCATCCCGATCCCTGCGAACTCAGACTGGTCGATCCCTATGATTTCCTGGCCGGGTGGCAGGACTTTCTGCCAATCGTGTCCGGTCCGGCGTCCGGGGCTTCGACGCTGCTGTACGTGTACAACCGATCAGCCGGCGGCAGCCAGGCTTTTGCCGCTTTCCGGGCGTTCCGTTCCGCCCTCATTGCAGCAAGAAGCGGTCTTCCCGGTTACTGCGGCCGGGCGGCGGGCGATGTTTTTTTGCCCCGGGCGCATCACGAGATATATTTTCTGCCCTCCCGTGACGACGCCGGGAGAAGGGATTTTTCCGTCCTTGCCGAAACGTTGGGACGCGTCTCGAAAGGACTGGCCGCCGCGCAGGCGGCGGCGGCGACGTTTGGCAGTTTATGACAAGGATGGCGCCGGTTCTCTCGTTCCGACGATTCAGAAACGGAAGTTTTGCAACAACGCAGGAAAGGAATGATCTATGGCAGTCACGCCGTCGGAAAGTGCCAGCGTAATTGAAAAGACGAAGAGCGATCCGGACGTCGAGGCCGCGGTCCGCAAATGGAAAAACAAGCGCGGTTCCCTCATCATGGTATTGCATGAAATACAAAATTCAAGAGGATATGTTCCTCGCGATGTAGCTCTTTACCTCTCGCGGGAATTGTCCGTGCCTCTTGCCAGCATTTACGAGGCGCTTACTTTCTACCATTATTTTAAGCTGGAGCCGCCCGGAAAGGCTGTCATCTCCGTCTGCACCGGGACTGCCTGCTACCTGAAAGGATCCCAGGCGGTGGTGGATGAATTCAGCCGGGAGATCGACTGCGCGGTCGGCGCCTCCACCGAGGACAGGATGTTCCACCTCCAGTGCGTCCGTTGCGTCGGCTGTTGCGGGCTGGCGCCGGTGGCCATAGTCAACGGCAAGACCTACGGCCGCCTGACCCCGGCCGACGTCAAAAAAATCGTCCATGAATGGCGCGAGCATTTTGCCGTGGAGACATGAGCCGGAATTCGCCGCCAATGGCGGATGATTGCCGGTTTTCCAGATGACGTGCGGTCGTGCCATGAGGAGTGAAGTCATGCCGAAGGTCGATTTGAAACAAATTCGCGAGAAAAAGCAGGTGGAAAACGAGTCGTACACCGCCCGTCTCTTTGTCTGCTCTTCCACCGGATGCATTGCCTCGGGATGCAAGATGGTGATGGCGGCGGTCCAAAGCGGCTTGAAATCTCACGGCCTCGACAAGGAGGTTCTGATCGTGCCGACCGGCTGCATGGGGTTGTGCAGCCACGGTCCGCTCATCAGGGTCGAAATAAAAGCCCTGCCCCCGGTGCTCTATGTCGAGATGAACGACATGCTGTCGCGGCTGATGGTGGCCGAGCACTTGGAGCCGGCCATCAAGCGCCCGGACATATTCGACGGCGTGCCCGATTTTCTGCTCGCCCATACCATCAGCCTCGACACCCCTTTTTTCACCGACCAAGTCAAGGTGGTTCTCGCCAATTCCGGCCGGATTGTTCCCGAATCGATCGACGACTATATCGCCGACGGAGGCTACCAGGCGCTCGAACGGGTGTTGACGACCATGGCGCCGGAGGATGTGATCAAGGAAATCCTGGCGAGCGGCCTTCGGGGCCGGGGCGGCGGCGGATTTCCCACCGGTAGAAAATGGGATCTCACCGCCAGGGTCAAGGGCGACGAGAAATTCATCCTCTGCAACGGCGACGAAGGCGATCCGGGCGCCTATATGGACCGCTCGGTGCTTGAGGGCAATCCCCATGCGGTGATCGAAGGGATGCTGATAGCCGGCTATGCCATCGGGGCCACCTCGGGGTGGTTCTATGTGCGGGCGGAGTATCCCCTGGCGGTGGAACGGCTGGACAAGGCGATCAAGGCAGCCCGCCGCTACAACCTGATCGGGAAGGACATACTGGGAACGGGCCGCAATCTCGACGTCGATATTCGTCTCGGCGCCGGAGCCTTCGTCTGCGGCGAGGAGACCGCCCTCATCGCTTCCATCGAGGGCCGACGCGGCAATCCGACGACCAGGCCGCCTTATCCGGCGGTCAAGGGCTTGTGGCAAAAGCCCAGTTGCGTCAACAATGTCGAGACGCTTGCCAACGTTCCCACCATCATCAACCGGGGGGGGGCATGGTTCGCTTCCATGGGCACGGAAAAATCGAAAGGGACCAAGGTTTTCGCCCTCAC
>JAITKH010000059.1 GCA_031278535.1 Planctomycetota bacterium
AAAATGATCGGCCGGATCCGTCGAATCACGCCATCCTCCGTATGGATCGCCACGGGACCGCCGACGCAGATGCTGTAGGTTATTTTTTCAGCCAATATGCTCCCCTCCCACTCCTGTTCTTCGGTTTTTATCCCCCAGCCTCCATCATTCGATCCGCGTAGTCCGAGGCAGGGTGAATTTTGATCATGGGGCCGACCATATTGCCGTCGGCTATCTCGAAACATCGAAGGTTATAGACTTCGGACAGCACCACCTTCAGCAGTTTCCCGTCCGGCCCCCGGTACAATCCGTTCAGCTTGAAACGATGCTGAACCATCGCTTCATTGCCCGCGAACCGCCTCTGGCGATAACTGGGCTGTTTCCCGAATTTTTCGTAACGGATCTCTCCGATGTTTTCCCAATCCTCCAGGCTGTCCAGCACGGCCTTCATCGCTTCCATTTCCGCCCCTCCCGGCGTACCGCAGCCGCCAAGCTCATACCAGGCCTGCAAGGGGCAAATTACGTCGCTGGGGTAGTCGTCGAGGTAGCGTTTCATCGTTTCCTGAAAGAACGTAAGATTTTCCACGTCCAATCCAGCCAACTTTCCTCACCTCCTGTCTTAAAAGTCGGGGGGGCCCTCCGGAGTCAGGGCGCATGCAAAATTCGCAAAAGTTCAGCTCCAGAAGGCCTGCACTTCTTTTGCCAGCTCTTCGCTGAAAATTGCCCCTATGGCCTTGGCTGCGTCCAAGGCCAGCACCAGCGTGAATATGGCGAAGGCCAGGCATTCGAGAGCCATAAAGGGCCAGAAGGGAATCAACAGAGTCCCCGTGCTGCTTTTATCGGCGATCATCTTGAAGGTTTGCTGATAGGTGGCGGCGGTAGCGAAACCCATGACACCGGCGGAGAGGATCGACGTGAAGCCGAAGCAGAGGAAACGCGGCAGGGGAGGCATCATGCCCACGAACATAGTCACGTGCACATGGCCGTGTTCCACTTGGGCATAGGACCATGAGGAAAAAACCAAAATCGTCATCCCCAGCGTAACGATGTCGAATCCGCCGGTGATGGGACTGTTGAACAAGAGTCGAAGCAGCACGTCCACGGTCATCAGCCCCATAATGATCACCAGTGCCGCCATGCTGCAGTAGCTGACGTAATGGCACAACAAGTGGGATAGCGTCATCAGTTTTTTCATTGAAGCCTTCCTCTCGTTAAAGTTTCGGTAGTCGCAGATTCAAAGTTTGTTCAGGCCCCGGTCTGGGGGGCCTGAATGTTTGCGCTTCCTACTTGAAGTCGCTGATGTTGACTGGGGCGGAGAAATCATATTTGCCCTTGTAGCGGGCGACGATCTCCATCATTTTGTCGTAGACCTTCTTGCCGTCCAGCCCTTTGCCGTTCAGGTAGTTGATATAGTCGGCGTGCACCGTCTCTCTGACTGCCTCGAAATCCGTCACCAGCTGCGGGCTGGGGGCGTAGATCTCCACACCGCTGGCACCAGCGTTGTCGTACACCCAAGCCCTGGTGGAATCCCAGTAGACGCCGGCCATGTCGCTGGCGTAAGCGCCGCTGAACTTGTCGATGACCGCCTGCAGGTCCGCGGGTAGGTTGGCGTAGGTGTCTTTGTTCATCAGCAAAAATAAGGGACTGCAGTTGACCGGGTAGTCCAGGATGTACTTCGTCACCTCTGTCAGCTTCGTGGCGGATATGTTGTGCCAGTCGTTCATGCAGCCGTCGATGACGTTCTTCTGGAGGTTCTCGTAGGTCTCCGGGGTGGGCACGGTCATGGGGCTGATGCCCACGGCCCTGGCCCAAGTGATCACCGTCGCGCCGGCGGCCCGTAGCCTGAGCCCTTGGATGTCCTGAATCGTTTCCACCTTTTTATTGACCAGGCTGATGGGCGCGTAGGTGCAGGTGGAGAGCTGGATCACCTTGTAGGCGCTGTATTCTTTCCGCATCTCGGGCAGCTCCGCCAACAGGTCCATCATGACCTTGGATCCCGTCCGTGCGTTGGTGACACCGTTCAGAGGCAGCATGACGCCCTCGGAAATTGGGAACTTGCCGGCGTAAATGGAGGCCGCGCTCCAAGTGATGTCCGCCACTCCGTTTTCCACCGCGTCCACTGCGTCGGCAGCGCTCACCAGAGATCCGCCGTGATAGTACACAAAGTCGATGCGCCCACCGGAGGCCTCCTTTACCTTGTTGCCCCAGGCCTCCACGTACTGCCCGCAAATGCTGGTGGCCGGGTCGTGGTTCTGCACCGACAGGGTGTACTCCACGGCGGCGTCGCCGGCACAGGCAAAAAACATAACAGCCAGAACCGCTATAACCCAAACCTTACAAAAATTTCCGCTTCTCATCGTACAATCTCTCCTTTCAGATTTGCTCTAAAATTTGCTTTCAAATTTGCGCCGCGGATTTCAGGATGCTTCGTTCTGGCTTCACTTGAATAACAAGGTCGGAAGCCACAAGGAAAGCTGAGGAAACGCGACAACGATTACGATGGCCACCACCATGCCGACGATCATGGGAGCGACGCCTTTGAAGATGGTAACGAGAGGGACGTCCTTGGCGACGCCGGCCACAATATAGACGTTCATACCCACCGGCGGAGTGATGAGCCCCATCTCCATCACCATGATCATCAGCACGCCGTACCAGATGGGGTCGAACCCCAGGCTCGTGACGATGGGAAGGAAGATGGGCACCGTGAGGGTGACCATGGCCAAAGAGTCCATGAGACACCCCAGGATCATATAGACGGCGATAATGATGGAAAGAATCACATAGCGGTTCACCTCCAGGCCGTTGACAAATCTGGCCAAGGTCATGGGCAGCCGGGTGATGGCCAGGAAAGTGCCAAAAATATAGGCGCCGATCAGGATGAGGAAGACCATGGCCGAGGTCTTGACGGTCTCCCGAAGGGCGGTGACGAAGGTCTTCCAGGTGAACTTCCCCTTGAAGATCATGAAGCAGAGGCCCAGAGTCGCTCCGATGGCAGCCCCTTCGCTGGCGGTGAAAATATTGGCGAACATGCCGCCGATGACCCCGAAGAAGAGGATGAACATGCCGATGGTTCCCTTCAGGGCGATGAGCATCTCCTTTAGGGGATATTTCGTAGTGCCGGGGGCGAGATCGGGCTGAAATCTCACCTGAACGGCAATGGAGACGATATAACACAGCGCCAGAACGATGCCCGGGAAGATACCAGCGGCAAAAAGCCTGCCTATGGACTGCTCCGCGATGATCCCGTAGACGATGAACCCGGTGCTGGGGGGAATGAGAATGCCCAAAGTCCCTCCCGCCGAGATGGAGCCGGTGGCCAAACTGTCCTTATACCCATGTCGGCGCATCTCGGGCAAAGCGACGACGCACATGGTGGCGGCCGTGGCGGCGGTGGATCCGCAGATCGCCGCGAACCCAGCGCAGGCCGCCACAGTGGCCATAGCCAGCCCCCCCTTGAAGCGGCCCAGCCATTTATCCGCCGCCTCGAAGAGGTCCGCACTGAGCCCAGCGTGAAAAGCGAACTGCCCCATGAGGACAAACAGAGGTATCACCGTGAAGGAGTAGTTCATCGCGTTGGAAAAGGGTATGGTCTTCAACAGAGCGAAAGCGGGGCCAAATCCGCGGACGGCCCAAAAACCTCCGAACCCCACGATCGCCATGGTCAGACCGATATTCATCCCCAGCAAAAGCAGAATAACGAGCACCAAAATTCCCAGGGAAGCTATAGTGGTCAAATACATCGGCTTTCCTCCTCACGCGAAGCGGCGCAAAGACATCCCGTTTGCACACTGCCGCTTCACTGTCATCTGAAATACTCTACCGCAAAAAAACCGTTTTTCGTTTTTACTCCGCCCCCCACATCGCCCCTTTCCCATTCAGTCCCACCTTCAGTCCCAGGTCGACTGAATTTCTCTGGCCGCCTTTTCGTCGAATATCGCTGTCATGCTCTTGACCGCGTCAAACAGTAGCGTGACGAAGAAGGCGAACATCATCGCCCCCTCGATCCAATAAAAGGGATAGAGGGGAATCTTGAGCACTCCGGTGACGTAATGAGCGGTAAAAGCCGTCCGGGCTTGTATCACGGCCGCATAGGCCATGGCCAGGACAATGGCGGCGGACAGAAAGCCGGTAAACGCCACGCAGGCGTACCTCAGAACCCGGGGAAACAGCCGCACAAGCATGGTAATCCGGATATGCGACTTATGCATCTGCGCATAGGCGAAAGAAGCGAACACTCCGCAGAAAACGGTGCGCTCGATGATCTCGTAGGAGCCCAAAATAGGGTTGTTGAAGGCAAAGCGCATGAATACGTCGATGACCGTAAGCGCCATGATGAAGAAAAAACCCGCGTAGCTGACAATGCTGACCCAGCCGATGACGCGATTCAGCGCGTTCTCGAATTTTCTCATCTTTCCTTTGCTATCCATAACCGACTCCTTTTTAACCGTAGAATACCGTCGGCAGCCAAGTCGCTAGAATCGGAAACGCGGTGCAGACGGTGATCGCCAGCAGGAGCGGGATGATGAAGGGCATCGAGCCTCGGAATATCGTCTGCAGGGGCACGTCCCTGGCGATGCCGGAGATGACGTAGCAGTTCATGCCCACCGGGGGCGTGATCAAACCCAACTGCATCACGAAGATGATCATAACGCCGAACCAGATGGGGTCGAATCCCAGTTGTATGACGATGGGCAGGAATATGGGCACCGTCAGCATGATCATCGGCAGCGCGTCCATCAGGCAGCCTAGAATCCCGTAAATCACGACGATGAAGGCAAAAATCAGATAACGAGATACCTGCAAAGAGGCGATCGTGCTGGCCATTGTCATGGGAAGCCTGGTGATGGCCAGGAAGTTGCCGAATATCACGGCGCCGATCAGGAGCAGGTACGTCATGGAGGTGGTTTTTACGGTGTCCTTCATTACGGACATAAAGGTTTTGAAGTCCAGCTTGCCTGTGATCAGAGTGATCAGCATCGCCAGAAACGCGCCTCCCGCCGCCGCCTCGTTGATGGTGAAAATACCGGAAAACATGGAGTAGAAGACGCCGGCGAAGAGGACGAACATCCAGAACAGGTCTTTTAGAGACGCGAAACGCTCCCGCCATGAAAAACGCTCTCCCTTGGACGCCAGAGCGGGATTGTGCTTTACTAAGACGACTACGGTCAGGCACAGGAAGACCGTCAAAATAACGCCCGGTATGATCCCCGCCGCAAAGAGACGGCCGATAGACTGCTCGGCGATGATGCCGTAGACGATCATGGGGGCGCTGGGGGGGATGATGATGCCCAGCGTGCCGCCGACGGAAACCGATCCCGTGGAAAGCCGGTCGTCGTAGCCGTATTTGCGCATTTCGGGAATGGCGACGGTTCCCATGGTGGCGGCGGTGGCGGCGGTAGAGCCGCAGATGGCGCCGAAAGCGGCGCAAGCCACCATCGTCGCGCAGCTCAGCCCTCCCGGCAAACGGTTCAGCCACTTGTTTGCCGTGCTGTACAGTCCTTTGCTCATCCCGGAGGCAAAAGCGAAGTTGCCCATCATGACAAACAGCGGGATAACCGTCAGCGAATAGGTGGCGGCCTGAGTGGCCGGGGACGTTTGCAGCACGCCCAGGGCGGCCCTGAAGTTAATGACGGACCAGTAGCCCACGAACCCCACCAAAGCCATGCTCAGCCCGACGTTCATTCCCAGAAACATCAGGGTCAGCATGACGACAATTCCAATAATGGCCGTTTCAGTCACAGCGTTCCTCCTCGATACTTATGATCTTACGATCCTTCGTACTGTGCGATCAGCGCCTTCAGTTTGTCCAGGAAGGCTTGCGCGTCGAAGTCGGCGGATTTATGTTTGTCGACCCACGCCTGAGCATAACTTTCGGCCGGCTTTGTGAATCCGGCCAAGGCGTCGCCGGTGACCTCGATGGCCGTGCCGCCGCCGGAAAGAATCTTCGTGCGCACCGCGTCGGCGTCGGCCTGGAAGGTGGCCGCCAGCTCCATGGACATCGTCCTGCCCGACTCCTCTTCGATGATCTTCTGCAGGTCCGCCGGCAGCGACTCGAAAGAGCCTTTGTTCATCAGGGTAAGAAAGGGGCCCACGTAGAAGGTGATCTCGGTGTAATATTTGGAAACCTCCTGCAGTTTAAAGTTGTCGATGCCGTTGTACTCGAAAACGTAGCCGTCCAGTACGCCCTTTTCCAGTGCTTGATAGACGTCTCCCGGCCCCATCATGATGGGCGTTCCGCCCCACGCCACCAGCATGTCCGTGGCGGTGCCGGCAGGCGCCCGCAGCTTCAGCCCTTTTAGGTCGTCGGCGGTATGGACCGGCTTCGAGGCCGTGATGATGAAGTTGCGCGGGTTGGAGTACATCATCAGCATCTTGATGTTGTTGGCGGACAACTCCGCCTGAAAGGCCTGGGTCTCCTGATAGAGATCCCACAGAACCTGCGTTCCCTGTGTCGTTGTCTTGAGGCCGAGCAGAGGAAGGGTGAGCGCGTCGGTGATGGGGAACTGTTCGGGGTAGAAGGAGGTGTAGATCCAGCCGATGTCCGCGGCGCCGGTTTTGACGGCGTCCAATATCTCCGTGGACGAGGCCAGCGAGCCTCCCGCAAAAATAGTGATTTCCACACGGCCGCCGCTCTTTTCACGGATACGGTCGGCCCATTCCTGAAGTTTCCGGGTCTGACCCGAGGTAACGGGATCGTAGGTGGCCAGAGAAAGTTTGTAGCTCTCAGCCGCATCGGCTGATCCCGGCATCTCGGCGCATAACACGAATACCAACAGCAGGGCGCAAAAAACAATCTTCCACAATTTCATCACAATGACACCTCCAGATTTGAAATCATCCAAAAATTTTCCACTTTAGTCTGGCCTTTTCTTCAGCCATGTTTTGCCCGTTTACTTTTTTTCTAGCGGAACGTCTCCCAGGTTCACGCATTCGGAGGTTCTCAGTCCGTAGAAGGGCTTTATCTCGAACCCCGGCGCGGCGATGACCAGGTCGAAAACCCCCACGGGCAGGTCCTTGAACCAAAAATCGCCGTAGTTATCCGTCGTTGTCTCCCAGACCTTGGCCCCGGAATTGAGCCGGCATTTTGCCCCGATGACGGCCTCTTTTTCCAGGGGGTCGTATAAGGTTCCGGCGATGAACTGTCCCGGAATGTTGCGGTAAAAGACCTTAGGGCGCAATCCTGTTTCAGGGGTCAGGACCGACGCCCCCAGGACCAGGTCCGCCAATTCGCTCTCCTCTCCGAACCGCATGGCACCCGTGGAACAGGCCTCGACGCAGCGGGGGAGCTTCGAGCCGTGGTCCAGCAGGTGAGCGCATCCCGTGCACTTCTGGCAAATGTTCAGCTTTTCGTTGAAGTAAATGGCGTCGTAGGGGCATGCTGTCTGACAGGCCTTGCATCCCGTGCATTTTTGGGGATCGATGACCACCAGACCATCCTCTCTGCGAAAAATTGCGGCGCCTCCGCAGGATTCCATGCAGGCGGCTTTTTCGCAGTGGTTGCAGAGTCTCGATATATAATGAATCTTCACCTTGGGTATCGTTCCGCAGACGTGCTCCTCCACCTTCACCCAAAAATGTCCCGTCATGGGCTGCGGCTTTGCGTAGGGCGACCAGTCGTTGCCGGCGTGCTCGTCCTTGCAGGCAAGCTGACAGTTGTAACACCCGTTGCACCGCGCCACGTCGATGGCGAATACCTTCGTCAACTCCGGCGGCCTCCTTCCTCTACCAGTTCTTCCGCCAGCCAGCCCTCGAGGCAAACTCCGGCGTCGGGGTCGATTTTGCGGGCGAAGGCCTGGGGATAGTCCCGTCTCCATCCCTCCATTTCCTCGTCCGTGACCTTCTCCACCTCCACGAGGAAGCCGCTCACCGCCATGCCCGTGGCGTTTTTGGAC
>JAITKH010000065.1 GCA_031278535.1 Planctomycetota bacterium
CTATTCGTATGCTTTATCCGTGTCTTTCCCTGTTGCGGAGAGTGCCCCCAGTTCACCTGCCTCCCGTCCCCAGAAAAATGAATCCCTTTTCGTATCAGAGGGCGGTTCCAAAACAAAAAGCATTCACATCCATAAATTTAGTCTTTTCAAAGCACTAGTGGTCTGTACAGTCTCAATCCTTACAAATTCTGAAGTCCGTTTGTTCCGGGATTGACCTCCGATGCCGGAGGGGAATTCACTTCCCCGTAGGCAGAAACCGGATGAACCGGGGGCGCTCCCCGTAAAGTCTCAAGCAAAGATTGAGACTTTACGGAACACTAGTGGTCTGGACAGTCTCAATCCTTACAAATTCCGAAGTCCGTTTGTTCCGGGATTGACCTCCGATGCCGGAGGGGAATTCACTTCCCCGTAGGCGGAAACCGGATGAACCGGGGGCGTTCCCCGTAAAGTCTCAAGCAAAGATTGAGACTTTACGGAACACTAGGCCGGCCGGAAAACAAATGGCGCGGCGTTGATCCGGCCGGAGGAAATTATTCCGTCCCGCTCTTCCAGATAAGGATCGCATCCGTGCCGTCCAGATCCAGGCTTCCAGAGGAACGGGTCAGAAGCGTACGGACGGCCGCGCCGGTCTTGATGTCGATTTTCACGCTCCGCCCGTCGATCCGGGCCAGTGCCTTCTCTAAAAGCCCGTCGACCGAAACGAAGCGCCAGGAAAGGAGGGGCCGGCCACGGCCGGTCTCAAAAACCAGGTCGCTGGCCTCAGGATAGTCTTCGGCGCGGCCGGCGGCCAGAAGAAGCGTTCCGCCGTCCCCTTTCCGCTGTCCCAATCCGACGACCAGGCTGGTTTCTCCAAAATCGATCCGGCGCCGGAATTCCCCCGGCGGCGAGGCTATTTTCGAAACGGCGAATCCGGAATCCGGAATCCCGGCAAGCAGGTCGCACCAGGCCAGAAGCCGCCGCCATTGGCGGCGGAACGCTTCCGGTTGGCCGATCACACCGGCGACGGACCAGCGTGTTTCTCCGGTTCGGTCCTGCCAGACTGAAATCCCGATCGCCTCCGGCTTCAACGCCCGGAAATCGACATCGGCCGCGAACAGGGGATTATCGCCCAGTCCAAGAACGTGAAGCAGGGCGGATACGTCTGTCAGGACGATGCCGGTCCGTTCCGCCGGCGGAAGCGGGACGTCGCCCGTCTGCATCTTTGGCACCGGCTTCTCCAAAACGTGGTTCAAGCGGAGAATGCATGCCAGTCCGCCGTTCGCCGGGAAGAGATCGGCGGCCAGCGTCTCGGGAAGCCGGATTTCCCGCGAGCCGAGTTCGGCCCGGAGATCGGCGCCGAGGAGGAGCGACAGCATGCCGAACAGGGGCCGCGCGTTCAGCCAGACGGCTATGCCGGCCGGCCGCGCCAGCATGAAAGCCGCCAGGCGGTTTCGCCATTCGTCGTTCCGCTCCCGCCGCTCTGTCCCGCCCAAGGCGAGACGCAGCGTTTCCGCATCCGCGGCGGCGATTCGCCGTTCGACGCCGGGGGCGGGCGACGTGTTCCCCAGTGCCAAGCCCTTTGCGTTCAAACCGATGCCGGCGAGCCAATCGGCAAAGGCCGGAGTATCGCCGGCCGCCGGCCAGTCGCCGCCGGCGGCGGCGGCGACCGATCCCGGCCCGGCGCCGGAAAAGAGGCAATACCAGAAATCGCGGGCGCCGCTGTCGCGCCAGGCCAAAATCCAGTCGCGAAACGGAAACGTCGCCCCGCGGAAACCGGGAAGGGCATGCGCACCGAAGGCGCCAGGTACCCCAAGAGCCTGCCCCAGGGGATCGGCGGACAGTTTTTCCGCAATCGACAAATCAATTGTCCGGACAACCGCCAGGGGCGGCACCGCCGGATCGAGGGCGGGCGGGAGATCGGCTGCCAATCCGGAAAGCCGCCCCAGGACGGCGACAAGAGCGGCCAAGACGGTTTTCGGAAACATCGCTTCCCTCTGTCAAAGATCTGGAAGCGGCGGAACAGGGCAATTTTTTCCGCCGCTTGCTTTGATCGTTTCAGGATCGAACGGGACGACCGCAATCATTTCCCGGACAGCGGACAGACGGTACTCCTGTCGCTGCGGAGGAATAAGGCGGAGAAACAGGCGTCAGCGCAATCCGTTCCTGTTCGCGTAAGCGGCCATGGCGTCACTATACGGGAAGCTGAACGGTTTGTCAATCCGGGCTTCCCGTGCGAGGCGCGCCTGGGAAGCGCCGCTTCCATCCGTCAAGGGGCCGGGAGCGGCGCCGGTTCCGGCAGGGCGAGGCGCTTGGCGAGCTGTAGCCGCTCGTCGGTCAGCTCCAGCGCCAGGGCGGCCTGAATGAAGCGTCCAGCGGGTTCGGTTTCCCCTTGCCGTTCCAGCGCCCTGGCCAACAATTCCAACGCCTGAGGATTTTTCCCTTCGGAAAGTTCGACCGCCGCCCGGCTCGCTTCCTCGGCCGCGGCGGAGTCGCGGAATTTTTCGGGCGCTTCATCCAAGCGGAGCCTTGCCTCCCCGAGCAGGCGATCGAGCGATTGCGGCATCGCTTCTGCCGCCAGCGCCAATGCTTTCTCCGCCAGATCGGGCCGATCCAGCCGCCAATGGAACAGCGCCTCGTCCAGGTAGGCGGCCGGCCAGTCGGGTGTCGTATTCCGCGCCAGGAGAATGGCTTCCAGGCTGCCGGCGGCGTCGCCGGCAGCCGCCCGGATCAGTGCCAGGCGCCGGAGACCGGCGGCCGCCTCCCTGCTTCCCGGCGAGGCGGCCGCCGCGGTGCGGAGGATGCCTAGGGCGCGATTGGAATCTTCGCCGGCGGCGGAAACGGATTCAGCCTTCTTGAGAAGCAGTCCCATTCGCCCGCCCGCGACCAGCTCGGGACCGAGGCGATCCCGGAGCCGGGCAATCGAACCGTCCTCGATCATGACAATGAGCCGTTTCACCGCCTCCCCGGTCATGCCAAGCCGGAGGCGGACAAGCGCGTCCTCGAAGCGCGCCAAGTCGCCGTATTCGCTGTTCCCGCTCGAATAGGCGGCGGCGGCGGCCCGCTCAAACCGTTCCAGCGAGGCAGTTTCCCCCGCCTGCCTCGGCTGGTTGGCCAGGGAGATGGCGAAAAGGAAATCCGATCCGCCGGGCTGGTCCCGGCCGGTCGGCATCTGCTTGAAAAGTTCCCCGCAATTCCGCAAAACCTCGTCCGCGTTCCGGCGCTGGGGCGGAAGCGAGAGCCAGACGAGGCGGGACCAGGCCCGAAGCGCACGGAGCCGATAGGCCGGCTCGGCCGGGGCGACCGGATCGGTCAGGACGCCGGCATAGAGGCGAAAGGCGAGATCGGGGCGTCCCTGTTCCGACATGTTGTTGGCGATATCCATCAGGCCGGCCGCCAGGTGCCGGCTGAGGCCCCGCGTTTCAAGGGAAAAGTCGAAGAAGGAAAGCGACCCGTCCCGCACTTCCACGGCAATGCGATCGCCCTGCGCGTCTTCCGGCGTGGATGGCGGCGGCTCCCCGACTTCCAGAGCGGCTTCTCCGTCGATAAAGGCGGCCAATCGCCCGTCCGCCCGCTCGATCACCAGTTCCGTCACGGCATCCGACCGCAGGGCGAAAGCCGGATCCTCGGCCAGCACCGTTTCGCCCCGGTGGAACGAGGCGCCGGGCCGCCCGACCGGACCAAGACGCAAGGCAAGGGAATCGGGTTTCGGCCGGTAGTCGCGGTCGACGCCGATATGGACGATCAATTCCCCTGCCTTGCCGGGAGGGGCGCGGAAATGCGCGACCGCCCGCATTTCCCGGGGCAGGACAAGGGGAAACCCGAGGCCGGGACCCGGCGGGCGCGTCTGCCCGGTTCCGGCAAGCGAGGTCAATTCAAGTCTGGCCGGCTCCGCGAGAATCCTGGCCCAGGCCAGATCGAGCCAGGGAATCTCCTCGTTTCGGGCCTTGCGGACGTCTCCTTCGAAGCGGCAATAATAGTCGAAATACAAGGCGTACGCCGAATGCCATTCCCGGCGCGCCTGTCGATCGGTCTCTTCCTTCGCCAGGGTGATGCGTTCCGCCATGGCGCGGGAGTCGGCCAATTCCCGTTCAGCTTCGGCTTTTTCCCGGGCCATGGCCCGGACGTGATCGACTCCGAGCCAGAGCATCGCCAGGAGAACGAGAACGCTGGCCGAGAGGAAGGAGGTGAGCGGCCGCCGGCGAAGGAGGCGGAGATAAC
>JAITKH010000072.1 GCA_031278535.1 Planctomycetota bacterium
GTAGAAGATTTTCACCGCCGGCGGCATGACGCCCCGGTTGATGTCCTCTTCAAGGGTGGCGGACAGTTTCTCTGCCTCGGCAAGCATCCCCTCGATGGCGGCCTGCCGCTGCCGAAGATGTACCGCCGTCGCTTCGCCCGGTTCCGCCCTGAACAGGGCGCGAAGCTCTTCGGCCCTGGCGCCGTCCGCCCTGGCGGTCAGCTTTTCGACCGGCGCCTCGATGTCGATGCCGTTTTCCACCGCCTGTTCGTAGGCCGCCCGGGAAACGCCGATGCTTTTCAGCGCCTGTTCCGCTTCGGCTTCCGGCATTCCCTGCAGAAAGGTCTGGACGTCGCCGACGGGGGCGTACAGGACGGGGGAAAGTCCGGTCCCGCCCCTGGCGTTTTCGTCAAACACCATGTTCCGGACTTCCGCCTGGGCCGCCTTCTCCCCCTTCTTTTGCACAAGCGGTTCGGCCGCCTTGGCGATGCTGGCCAGGCTCTTTTGCGTCTTGGCATAAGACAGGGCGCTCCATAATTCGCGATTGCCCCGGCCGATTCCGCCTCCCGCCAGGACGCCGGCGCCGGCGCCGCCAACCATCGAATCAAGTATCTGATCGGCGTTGTCCACCAGGGCGGTCCAGGCGTTGACGAGCGGGTCGCCAAGGCTGATGGTCCGGCCGACGGCCGGCGTGACCAGGCTGCTGATTGTCTGGCCGCCTTCCTCGAACGCCTCCGCCAGTCCCGGCCTGCCGATGGCCGCCATTACCCGCCCCAGCCGGGAAAGGATGGTGTTGGAATTGCCGGCGATTCCCTTCCAGGCCCGGGAGATTCCGGCCAGGCCCGGGCCGTTCAGGATTTCCTCCATGGGCAGATGTTCCAGAAGGGCGTTGACGCCGGTATTGGCCAATGCCAGTCCGGCGGCCGTGAGCGGATCGACGTTATCGGCCCGCATGTCCCGGTAGCTCTCGGCTCCCTCGCCGCCGCCAAGGGCAAACGCCGCCGGCCAGGCGCCAAAAAAGTTCCCGGCGGCCAGCGAGGGCAGAAGCGATCCAAGGCCGGAAGCGACGGGGGTTGCCACCCGGTCCATGCCGGTTTCGCCTGTCCGCGCCACCGGCTTGTACAGGGCGGCGTCAACCGTGCCATATGCTTTCTGCGTCCAGTCGTTGACGCTTTTGACGGTTTCAATTGTCCCGGCGAAGTCCTTCCGGACCTGCGCCTCCAGTTGCTGGCCGGCCTGGCCGTAGGTCACATCCCACAATGCCTGCTGTGCCTGCAATTGCCGGAAGCCAAGGGGGTTCGTTTGTTCGATGCCTTCCGGAATTTCCGGCCGGGGCGGCGCTTCCGGAAGCGGCATTGCGCCCGTCGCCATGTCGGCGGCGAATTGCGTGACGGCGGCCGGAATCCCGGCGACGACGCTTTTGACCGTCCCCGCCACTCCGGAGGCGAAGGTGTCGGCCAGGATGCCGGCCCGTGACCGGTACGCCCCGCTGATCACGGCCTGCAAATCGGCAAGCGCCTTCGTCTCGTTCTGCCAGACGGCGTTGTATTCAAGGTCGCCCCGCACCCGGCGGCCAAGATAGCTGTCCGGCCCCACCGTCTTCATCACGTAGGCGGCCATTCGCTCGGCTTGCAGCCGGTCGGGATCGTGCTTCCGCATCAGGCGGACCAATTCTTCCGGAACGTTGATTTCCGCCGCGATGGCGGCCGTCTCGGCCGCTTCTCCCGGATTCAATTGCCGGGCAAGATTGAACACGTTCCGGAAGTCGTCGGCCCGGGCGAAGGCGTTCATCTGCGCCGCCATGTCGGGAAGGCGGCTGATGGCCAGCGTTCGTTGTTCCGCCGTTCCCATGGCCCGCACTTCCGCCGGCGCTTCGTTCTCGACCGGAATGTCGTATTCGAGGGCGGGAAAATACTTTTCCGAATCGGCGTCGGCCTCCGTGTCCGTCGCCTGGCTTTCGGCCGTCGGTCCCGAAGATGGTTCCGGCGCCGCCGGCGTCGGCTTGCCAACGTCGAGATACTCCGACAGGTCGATGCCGAACGGGTTCCCCGGTTCCGTCTCCGGAAAAGCCAGGTCCAGGGCGTTGTTCTCGCCTTCCGGAAGGGCGCTCATGGCAACAAGGCTCCTTCGCTAAAAATGTCTTCAATGTCCCGCATGTTCTGTTCCATGGCGTCGCGAGACGACGTTTCCTTCGGCGTCTCTCTGGAAAATTCCGTCCGGATTTTTCCGCCCTCTCGTTGTTGTCTGGCGCCGGCGGCGGTGACGATCGCGCCGTTGTCAAGCCGGTCGCGAACGCCGGCGGCAATGCCGGAAGGATCGGCCGCTTCGGCGCCGGTTTGCCGGCGGCGGCGCAGACGTTCGTAGGGCTGATCCTCCCCGGACCAGGGCGCGAAATCGGCCGGATCGTCAACTTCATACTGCCATTTGTCGCGGCCGAAGAATCCATAGTCGCCCCGCGTCAGCAGCCGGGCCAGAATCTTCTCCTGTTCGTCCCTGGAAAGTTTCTTCACGTCGTCCAGACCCAGTTCCTCCGCCCTGGTTTCCGTCTCGTCGAGAAAGGCCGACATGAACAGATTGAATTTCTTTGCGCCGTTTGCCGTTACCGGCCGGATGCCGGTGACGGCGATGAATTGCTGCCGGGCGTATTTCTCGGGCGTGATTATCCCTTTTGTCGCGCCGTCGGCGGCGCCCTTGCCGTTCATCTTGTCCAGGACGTCCTGGTAAATGTCCGTCTTCTTTCCGTCCGGATTGAGCTTGGCGTAGACTTCCCCCCACTTGCCGTCGCGCTGCATCTGCTTGAGCGCTTCCGGCGTAAAATTGTCCAGGAGGTATTGGCCAAGCGCCCATGGTTCGCCGGACGGTTCGCCCCTGGCGATCCTGTTCCTGGCGTTAAGCATCGCCAGCTTTTCTTTGTGGCCGATGCCGTCCGGAATCTCGCCCGTCCTGAAAAAACCGTCCCAGCGCTTCTCCGCCGCCTGCTTGCCTTCCTCCGCTTTCCTGCCCTTGACAACCTCCGCCTGCGCCCTGGCGTCGGCAAAGGCCAGTTTTCCCCGTTCGCGGCCATATTTCCGAATCAGGGTCTCCTGCAAATCGAGAGGGATTTCCCCTTTATTCGCCTGTACCAGGTCAAATGCGTATAGAGACGCTTCGGTGTCGGCGGCGTCGGATTCCTTCTGGTCGCGGGCAGTCTCATATTTCTTTTTCAGCTCCCCGAAGCTCTTTTTGAATTCGGCGTCGGTGAACAGCCCCCTGATGTCCCCGACGTCGAGGAAGGACAGGGCGGCGGCCGGGCCGTATTTTTCCTCGAGGCCGGCGGCGACCGTCTCCACCATCGCCTTCGCCGCCTTCCCCTGTTCCAGGGCAACCCTTTCCGGCGGTTCCCCGCGGAATTTTTCCGCCGTCAATTCCCGCGCCTGGCGGATGGCGTGCATCACCACCGCCGGGTCGCCCGGCAGGCTTCCCGCCTCGATCCGCAATTGCCCGATCTTGGCGTCGAGGGCGCTTCGGCGGTATTCTTCCGCTTTGGCGACGACATGGCGGTTGACAAGCACTTCGTTCTGGGCGTCGTATTCCCGGCGCTGTTGATCGAAAAGCTCCCTGGCCCGCGGCGTCTTCAGCCCCTTCCGAATTTTTTCCGCCCGCTTCCCGGACGCCTTGGCCAAGTCGTCCCCAAGGCTGTATATCTGATCGCCCCGGTATTCGGCCAGCATCCGGTCGCGGTCCTTCGACTGTTCGAGTTCGTACGCGGCGTCGGCCTCGATGGCTTCGTTCCGCGCCCTTTCCTCGTAGACGCGGATGCCGTAGCGCTGCAAGGCGTCGCCCGCGCCCTGCACCGCCCGCCCCAGTTGGTCCAGTTCCCGGGCGCGGCCGGCGCCGAAGTCGTCGGCGCCGACGTCCGGGCCCATGTCGACGTTCGCGACGCCCCGCAGCCGCTGCCCGCCGATGGGCGTGTCCGGAACGGTCATGGGCATGGGCGCTTCCTTTCTGGCGGGCTGAAAAGGCCGGCGTTGCGGAATGCTATCGCTTCCAGGTCGAATAGGTGTTGAACATCCCGGTCAGGCCGGTGACGGCGGTCGCGGCCATGGACAGGGCGGGACTGCCCGCGCCGGCCAGCTGCCGCCGCGCCTCGAATTCCTGGAGCCTGGCGTTCTGCTCGCTCTGCCAGGCCTCCATGCCGTAGTTGTAGATTTCCTTTTGCGCCTCGTATTCCCCCCAGGCCATCGTGTCGGCCTGGACGGCGGCGGCGGACCCCCAGTTGGCGTCCACCCCGCCGGCGGCGTAGGCCGCCCGCTGCGAACCGCGCAGCTTGTCCGCCTCCTGCCGGCGCATCCCGGCTTCGAGTTCGCCCCGCTGCCGGGAGTTTTCCGCCTGGGCGCGCAGGAGTTGGGCCTGCTGTCCGGCCATGGCGGCGTTCCATTGCCTCGCCAGGCTGTCGGCCTCGGCCTGCTGGCGGGCGGCGGCGACGGACATGCCGACGCCAGCCCCCTGGGTAATCAGCCCGGCAATGGGATTGTCGAAAAGAAAGCCCATTCCGCTCCTCCTTGCCAATCCCGCCCCGGCGCCGTATAATTGCGAAGACTAAGGGAGGGACAGGCATGAAAAATCGAAGTTTTATCGTAGTTGACGGCGATTTGCGCCTCAGGGTGGTCCGAACGGACAAATGGTATGTCGCCTCTTCCCTGGATGTGGCGGGATTGTATACTCAGGGCAAGACCATTGAGGAGGTGATTGACAACGCCCATGACGCCGCCAAATGCCTGGCCGAATCTCATGCCAGGATGCTCAGGGAGCTTGCGGCGGCTAAACCCTGCCATCGTTCCGGCGTCTCGAATAGCCGTAAACGACGCCTGGCGGTCGGATAGCCAATGAACAGGAGCAAATTTACGCGCCACTTGATTACTCATGACTGTTTCCTGCATCACCACGGCGCAAACCACGACGCCTGGACCAGGCGGGGACAGAAGAAAATCGTCTCCCTCCCCCGGCATCGGGAAGTGGACTTGTCAATAGTCCGCGCCATCTGCCGCGATCTGGGCATTCCCCCGCCTCCGGAAAAGTGAGGTCGTCATCCGTTCCTGGCCGTTCCCTGATTTCCCGTTTCCTGACGAGATGCTCCGTCAAGGCCCCGCCTCCGTTCGCACTGTCAGGAAACCCTGGCCGCCACATCCACCTTGCCGGCCAATTCGCCAAACAGCCCCCCGTTGGCCGCCACGTCGGCCAGCACCTGCCGCCGGACCTCGGACTGGGCCAGGGCCGCGTCCCGCTGTTCGCGAAGTTCTTCCTGTTCCCCGGCGCAGACCTGGAGCGTCGGCCGCACCATCCCCCGCAAATAATCATCCAGCGTCCCGCCTTCCAGCGCCAGCTTGAGGGTTCCGCAGGCGTTGTTACCGCTCATAATGCTGCGCACCACCGCGTCCTCCCGTTCCTGCCACCGATTCATTTTCATT
>JAITKH010000097.1 GCA_031278535.1 Planctomycetota bacterium
CCCCCCCCCGCCCCGCGCCCCCCCCCCCCCCCCCCCCCCCCCCCCCCCCCGCGCGGTAACTAGCGCATTGTCCTCCAATAGTTCCCTAGCCTCGCTCGCCTACAGTTCCGATGCCGTCCGGGAACGGACGCGAATATGGGCCGACTACCTGGGAAGCCGGATCGACCAGCGGAGTCGGAACGGCTATTACGGGTACAAAACCAGGAACCACGGTGCGGTGGTGGGCGTCAGCCATGATTTCGGCTGCGTCTGGTCGGCTGGCGGCTATCTTTCCTATTCCGACAGCAAAACCGAATACAGGAACCTCGCCTCGCGGATTGACGCCGACATTTACCAGGGCGGCGTTTTCGCACAGTACAAGTCCAATTTCAGCGGCTGGGTCGGTTCGCTGGACCTGTCGCTGGCCGGCATCGACAACGAGTACTTCCGCTATGCCGGCGGCCAGCGTTTCGACGCCAATTTCGACCAACTGGTTTTCGGGGCCGGGCTGGAAGCCGGGTACGAGTTCTCGCCTTGGGCGAACGGCCGGGTAATCCCCTTCGCCGGGTTGCGCTATCAGCGCCTGCATCAGGACGCGGTGCATGAGCGGGGAGGCCATTTCGCGATAAACGCCGCTTCCAGCCAGGCCGATTCGCTGGTCAGTTCGCTGGGGATAAACCTGGCCCACGCCTTCGTCGTCGGCGAGGGAAGCGTCACCCCCAGCCTGACCTTGGGCTGGACTCATGAATACGGCGACCGTAAGCTTTCCACTTCCTATTCTTACGGGGGCGGTTCCCTGGTCACCCGGGCGGACACGGTGAACAAGGGCCGGGACGCCTTGGAGGCGGGGTTCGGGCTCTCCGCCATCCTGGCCCGGAACGCCACTCACAGCTTCGGCGTCAATTGCGGCTATAACGCCTCCGTGGGTGCCAGGCGGGTGGAGCACAATTTCCAGGCTGGCTGCCAGCTGGGATTCTGAGGATCGCCCGGGTTCGCGCCCGGAAAGCTGGCGCGAAGGCGTTTTTTCAGGGCATTTGGCGGCTTGGGCCGGATTCGCGGCGCGAATCCGGCCCAAGCCTTATATTTTGTCCGGATTTTCCATTTTTTCCAGTTTGGGGCTGCTCTGGCTCACATTCAGCACCAGACCGATCAGGGCGCACGTGACGACCATGGAGGAACCGCCGTAGCTCACCAGCGGCAGGGTGACGCCGGTCGTGGGAAGGAGCCCGGTCACCACGTAAATGTTCAGGACGGCCTGCCAGCCGATGATGGTGGCCGCTCCGGCCGCCAGAAGCCTGCCGAAACGATCCTGGGCGTTGACGCTGATGTGGAACCCGATCAGGGTGAGCACGAGAAACAGGAGAATCATGCCGGCGGCGGCAACCCAGCCGCCCTCTTCGGCGATTACCCCGAAAATGAAGTCGTTGTGCTTTTCCGGAAGGAGATCCAGCTCGTTGATGATCCCGTTCCCCAGGCCCTGGCCGAAAACGCCGCTGGAGCCGATGGCGGCCAGGCTCATGAGAAGCTGGTAGGCCTCGGCCGTTTCGTAGCGTTCGGGATCGAGAAACGCGTATATCCGGGCTTTCTGATAGGGCCGCATGACATATTCCCACAGGGGCCAGATCGAAGCGAGGCCGAGCAGGATGCCGGAAAACAGGTGGCTGAAACGCGCACCCGACATCCAGAGCATGACCAGGAGAATGGGGGGGATGGTGAGGGCGGTGCCAAGATCGGGCTGGCGCAGGATCAGATACAACGGCGCCAGGGTGATGAGGAACGGGAGAATCAGCCCCTGCGGCATGCGCTGGTTTTCCCGCTTCCCGAGGTGCCTCGCCAGGGCCAGGATCAGGGTCAGCTTGAGCAATTCCGAGGGCTGCATGCCTATCGGGCCGAATCGCAGGTAACTGTGGGCATTGTTGATGGGAGGCGCGCGGAGCACGACAATCAGGAGCAGGAGGGATGCCGCGTACCCCCAATAGGCAAAGCGCATCCAGCGATGGTGATCGACCAGGGCGAAAACGATCATGGCGGCGAGTCCGAACGCGAGCCAGACGATTTGCCGGACGAAGTCGGCGGAACTCGCCGAAGAGCGGAGGAACGGCAAACCCAGGGCGATAACGGCGAGGGCGGCGGCAAGAAACTCCCAGTCCACCCGCCAGGGATCGATTTTCCTCATTTCACCCAAGCGCCTCCCTGTCGTTCGCGGCGTCCTCCATCCGCTCCGGCAGGTTGAACCACATTCGGAGTAGATCCTTGGCGATGGGGGCGCAGGTGCCGCCCCCGCCCCCGCCCGCTTCCGGTAACATGACCACCACCGCCACTTCGGGATGATCGAAGGGAGCGAAGGCCGCAAACCAGACATGGGATATCCGCTTGCGGACATTCCCGCCCACGTTCGTGCTCCACTCGGCCGTCCCGGTCTTGCCGCCAATCTCAATCAGGAATCCCCCTCCCGGCAAGGGAAAGGACGCCTGCCAACCGGTACCGATCGCCCCGGTCTCCGGTTTTCCCTGCACGACCTCCCACATGCCCTGGCGGATAATGGCAAGCGCCTCCCTGTCCACCATGCTTTCCGACACCGGCCGCTCCAAATCCATCGCCTCGGCGGCCAAATCCTCTTCCTCGGCCGTTTCCGGGGGCCGCGCCGGAGGTAACAGCAGGTGGGGACGCGGCACGCGCAGGATGCCGCCCTCCGAGGCGGCGATCGCCGAATGGAGCACCGCCACCTGAAGCGGCGTCACGGCCAGGCCCTTGCCTATGGACATGTGATACGTATTGCCGGTGGCCCAGCCCCGGCGGGTATAGGCGTTCCGGGGAAGGATTCCGGGAGACTCCCCCGCCATATCGATGCCGGTGCGATGGCCAAGACCGAGCCGCGCGTACCACTCATAGAGCTTGCGGGAGCCAAGCGCCTCGCCGGCGTGATAGAAAAAAATATTGCAGGAATTCATGAGCGCCGACTCGATGTCCTGCCCGCCATGCCGCCCGAGGCAGGTAAATCTGGCGCCGGCCAGCGTTAGCACCCGATCACAGAAAAAATGCTGGCCCGGCATGACGGCGTCCTCGGCAAGGGCGGCCAAGCCCACCAGCGGCTTCGCCACCGATCCGGGCGGATAGATGGCGGCAATGGTCCGGTCGAGAAGCGGATTCGCCGGATCGTCCCGGATCAGGGCGAAGTCGTTGCCGAGCGTATTGGGATCGTAGGATGGAAGGCTTACCATGGCGTGAATGCGGCCGGTCCTTGGATCCATCATGATGGCGATCCCGGACGGGATCCAGCCGGAGGAGACGAGTTCCGGGCGTCCGGATATCGCCTTGATATGTCTTTCGAGTATCTCCCGCACCCGCCGTTGCGTGTCGATTCGGATGCCGATCCGGATGTCCGCGCCGTTCACCGCGGAACCCATCCCCCCGGTTGGCACGAAGCGGCGGCGGCCGCTCGCGGAATCGCGCGCCAGGCGCAGGCTTTGCAGGCGATGCCTTCCGCGCAAGGCCTGGTTGTAATGCTGCTCCAACCCTCCCCGGCCCACCATCTCGTTCAACAAATATCCCCGCGTCCTGACCAGCTTTCCGGATCGCTTCACTTCCCGCAACCGGAGAATCCGTTCCTCGTCCGACAACCCGCCGCCGGAATCCGCCATCGAAAAGAATATCCTCCCCTGCTTGTGAACGACCCCCTTTCCCGGAACCGCCTCGTCGTCCGTCCAGTCCCCCCGCAATTCCCGATACTCCTCGGCCGTAAGCTTTCCCACGGCGCCGGTGACATGGGCAAGGAGGGAACCGGCCGGATAATGCCGCCTGCCGCCGGTGCGAACCGTCAGCGCCCGCCAGAATTCCCGCTCGTAAGGATTGGCGAGGGCGGCGCGGATGGACAAGGCCAGGGCGAAGTCGGTATCCTGGAAAAGCGGCCGGGGATTGGCCAATTCCTCAATCGAGGCCGGACTCCCGGATATGGCGGCGGAAAGAATTTTTCCCGCCGTCTCCCGCCGATCCATTCCCAGGCGCGCCGCAACCTCGGCCACCAGGGCATTGGCTTCGCTCAAGCCGGCAATGGCCAGGTTCAATTCGAATTCGCCTTCCTCGCCCCTCCGCCCGGCGAGAAACAGGAGATGTTCGGCGCTGATCGGTTCCAGGTTGGAAACAACGGTCCGGCGGCGGTTGATCCGCTCGAAACGGGCGGGGATCAGCCAGATGTCCTGGGTAGGACGATCCTCGGCGACAATGTTGCCGGAGGCGTCGAGAATGCGTCCGCGCCGGGGAGCCTTCTGCTCGACCTGGCTCAGGCGATTGTCGCGAAAGGCGAGCAAATCCCGCGAACGGTTGATTTGCAAATCGGCAAGGCGGAAAACGCCGCCGAAAAAGAGTGCGCAGAAGAGAATGGAAACCGCCGTGCCCCGGAATCGCAGCATTGCCCGGACACCCTCCCAAGTGAGCGGAAAATAAAAATATGGTTTTCCGTACACTCCGCCCGTTCCCGTTTCGCAAAGATGGGCATCCGTCTTCCTCACCTATGGCATAACATCGGGAAACCGGGTAAAATTCTTTACACTTTGTAACCATCCTCTTGCTTTTGTCAAGTTTCTTCCTCCTGTAGTGCGCAATCGAGTCTCTTCCGGCGGACGTTGCATGCAAACGCCCCCGCCCGTTCCGGATCGGCGTCCCCCGCCGGTTCCGGCGGCAAAGCGCGGAAAATTGCCTGCGCAAAATCCCGCCCAGGCGCTTCCCGACGAAAAACGCGCCTTGCGTTTTCAGGCGTTTCCGGTTATGCTAAACGATCTTGCAGGCTCAGGTCCTCCCCCGGATGACAAAACCAACCTCAGCCGATGGAGGCGGTATGAAAAGCGATGGATCGTCTTTCCGGAAGGAAACTGGCGGAATGGCGGAAAGGCGATTCCGGAATGCGCGTTTCCGGAACCCGGAGCGCGGACGGCTTTATTCGAGGAGACGGCCATGGATGCGGAAAAGAACGAGGACCAGGCGCGGCAGTCCGGAGACGGGGCGATTCCGGAACT
>JAITKH010000100.1 GCA_031278535.1 Planctomycetota bacterium
CGAAATAACTTGTAAAGGTTATTTTTGGGCAGACCCTAAAGGAATCGCCATGTCGCTTTTCAACCTTTGCCGGAAATTACAACCACAAAATTTCCAAAAGTCCACTGTACAACGTAGTAATCATTTAGTCAATTTATTTATCGACAAATCCTTATTCCCCCAATTCCTTGAGCATGGCCGGAATCACCTCGAACGCATCGGCGGCAACGCCCCAATCAGCGACGGAAAAGATAGGAGCGGAAGGATCCTTATTGACGGCGGCGATGCGTCCCGAAGAAGACATGCCGACCAAATGGTGTACCGCACCCGAAATGCCGAAGGCAAAATACAATTTCGGCCTGACCGTCCGTCCGGTTTGGCCTACCTGCCGGGTGGGGGGCGCCCAGCCTTCGTCCACTGCCGGCCTGGTGGCCGCCACAACGCCGCCCAGACGCCTGGCAAGGCGCTCCAGCAGGCGAAACCCCTCCGGGCCACCCATGCCGCGCCCGCCGGCGACCACAATATCGGCGTCGGCAAGGTGCGGACCACTCCCGTCCGTCTCCGGCAGCCATTCCAGTCGCCGCGTCCGTGCGCGGAGCGATTCCGGCGCCGGGTCAAAACATTCGATCGCGGCGCCGCGCATCCTGTCCGCCGCCGCCGGCCGCATTACTTTGTGTCTGACCGTAACCATCTGCGGGCGGCGGACAGAGCAAACGATGTTTGCCATTACGTTCCCGCCGAAAGACGGGCAGGTCTGCACCAATAAACCCTCGGGAGAAATGTCCAGATCCACGCAGTCGGCGGTAAGCCCGGTCTCGATCCTGGCGGCGGCGCGGGGCATGAACTCCCGGCCCACGGCGGTGGCGCCGGCAAGGACGACGTCGGGCCGGCGTGCCGCAATCAGATCAACCAGCACGGCGGCATACGGCTCGGGCCGGTACGGATCGAGCGCCGGATCGTCGGCGAGAATCACGGCGTCGATCGGGTAGCGGGCAAGCCCGTCGCCGACCGCCTCCAGGCCATGGCCGAAAACCACTACGGAGAGGGACGCAGCCGATTTGTCCGCAAGTTCTCTCCCCTTGCCGATCAACTCGGGGACGACACCGTGCGGGACGCCACTCTCCAGTTCGCAAAAAATCCAGACTCCGCCCCCGGCCGCTTTCCCGTCCACGCGCTTTCTCTCCGTCATGTCCCCGCTCTTAGTGTTCCGCCAAGTCTCGACCTTTGATTGAGACTTGGCAGGGTCCCCGGTTCATTCGTTTCCCGCCTCCGGGGAAATGAATTCCCCTTCGGCATCGGAGGCCGATTCCAGAGCAAACGGCCTCCAGCATCCACAGGTTTAATCTTTTCAGACCACTAGCCAGGAATTTCCAATGACAAACGCTTCACCACCACCCCCTCCCGCACCTTCACCCAATTCTCTGGCAACAAGGCCATCTTGTGCCGTATCGCCTCCGGAAACGAAAAACGAGCGCAGGCCATCGCTTGAACCAATCAAACCCAAAACCGCTTCGGTATGGATATCCCCAAGCGGCATGTCGATTGTAACGCCAGTTTTTCACAATGAGCTTTACACCCCCGCCGCCGCCCCGCCGAACCGTTTCTCCGGGCATTTTCGAAGAAACAGCCGGCAAGCCCCTCCTATTCAATTTCGTTGCAGAAGGTGCGCCGAACCCAATACGTTCACTTCCCGCATCCGGCATTCGGACAGCGGAGGATCTTTCCTGAAGCCGCATCGCCCCCGTTGCGGGAACCATCCTGCCCTGTTCCCGCCCGAAGTCCCAATCGATCGCCAGCGTATTTCCCGGTCCGGATGGTCCGGACCCAGTCCTGGTGATCGAGATACCAGGCGATGGTCATGTCGAGTCCCTGTCTGAAATCGAACCGCGGGCACCACCCCAGTTCCTGCCGGAGGCGAGAACTGTCCACAGCGTAGCGGGCGTCGTGGCCAGGGCGATCGGGGACGAATGTTATCAAGGCGGCATAGGATCCCGCCGAACGCGGCCGAAGGGCGTCAAGGCGGGAACACAGAAGGCGAATCAGTTCCAGGTTGCTCCATTCGTTGTCCCCTCCCACATTGTAGGCGGAACCGGCGGCACCGCGGGTGATTATCTCCCAGATGGCACGGCAGTGATCCTCGACGTGGAGCCAGTCGCGGATATTCGTTCCCTGGCCGTAAACGGGCAGGAGAATTCCGTCCAGAGCGTTCGCGATCATGAGAGGAATGAGTTTTTCCGGGAATTGCCAGGGGCCGTAATTGTTGGAACTGTGGCTGATGCTGACGGAAAGACTGAAGGTCCGGCCCCAGGCCCGGACCAGGTGATCTCCCCCCGCCTTGGAAGCGCTGTAGGGAGATGAAGGGGCATAGGGCGTATCTTCCCGGAACAGGCCGGTTGAACCGAGCGAACCATACACCTCGTCGGTGGAGACCTGATGGAATCGGACATCATCCCAATTTTTCCAGGTTCGGCGACATGCCTCGAGCAGAATTGTTGTCCCCAAGACATTGGTTTCAACAAACACCAGCGGCGTGTCGATGGAGCGATCCACATGGCTTTCGGCGGCGAAATTCACCACCGTGTCGGGTTGGGCGAGGGATAAGGCCCGTTTCACTTCCTTCTCGTCCCGGATGTCGGCATGGATGAAATGGTATTTTCCCGGATAGATGCCGTCCAGCCCTGCCAGGTTGTCCAGGTTCCCGGCGTAGGAGAGGGCGTCAAGATTGAAAACCTCGACTTCCGGGTGTTCGGCGAGGATCAGGCGGATAAAATTGGTGCCGATAAAGCCGGCGCCGCCAGTGATGAGGAGACTCCGGATCGAACGGGCTGGGCTTTGGCTCAAGACATGAATCTCCTCAGATATCTGCCATAAGAACTGTCGCCCATACCGTCGGCGATTGCGCGTACCCATCCGCCGCCGATTCAGCCACTGTCGTAGGCTATTTCCTCATAGTGGTCTGTAAAGTCTAAATCCTTACAAATTCTGAAGTCCGTTTGTTCCGGAATTGACCTCTGATGCCGGAGGGGAATTCACTTCCCCGTAGGCAGAAACCGGATGAACCGGGGGCGCTCCCCGTACAGTCTCAATCAAAGATTGAGACTGTACGGAACACTAGGCAAGCCACTTTCAGGCCCTGGCGTTTCTCAATAGCCTGAATGAACTGGGATGAAATCCCTACCGATAAGAAAAGCCCGGGCCAGTCCTTCCGGTTTGGGTTGCTCGGCGCAGGCCCCCAGCATCAGGACGGACAGGGGATAACAAACCCTGGGCTTGTCGCAGGCTGGCAAGAGCTGTTTCGAAACGGCTTTGGTAAGCGGATGCAACCGCGTCCCCGAACCTCCGGCCAGAAGAATCTCCTTCATCCTCAGGTTCCCTTCGCCACCCGTACTGCGTTTGCGGCTTCGATTTAGGGCTTGTATTCGGCGTCAGGCGTTTTCCCGACCTCAAGTAGGCCTTCGTAAAAGAATCGCGCCTCGGAGATGGTCTCGGCAGCGTCCGGATCCGCCTTCGCTCTCATTTCATCCAGAAGAGAAAGGGAAAGATCGATTCGTCCGACATTCTGATAGGCTTCGGCGAGATTCAGTCCGGCCTGGACAAGGCTGTCGCCTCCCAGGGCATATGCCCGCCTGGCCGCTGACAGGGCCAGACGGGGATTGCGGAATGCCGGTTCGGTACCCTCAAGGGCGACGCGCGACAAGGATATCATTCCCGTGGCATTGTCGGCGCAACCCTCATACCAACTCTTGAACAAGCGGCCGAAATCTCCGGGATCGTCGAATCCGATCTGGTCCAATATCCTGAAATGCAGATTGTAGTATTGCGGATTGTCCGGTTCGAGGGTTTCCAGCGAGGAAATGGCGACCAGCATTTCGGCGACGTCCTGATTGCGAAAAGCGTCTTCCAGGTCGGTCCTGGCATCCCTGACGGCCAGCGCCTTTTCCGCATTCAGGGTCCCGTCGATAACCTTGCGGATGCGCGACTCGAGATTGTCCAGGGGATTTCCGATCCAGACCAGTGTGCCGGAACGATCAAACAGAAACGCATGGGGAATGGTGTTGCGATTGTCGGCTACCATATAATTGATCATGCTGGCGCCGTCCTTATCGATAAAGGAAGAATATTCCAGCGGGTTTTCGCGCTTGAATTCTTCGACATCATCCACGGGATCGTCGGTGAAGGAAACGATCTTCAGGCCCTGATCGGCATAGCGTTTCTGAAGATCCCCCAGAAGGGGGATGCTTCGGAGGCAGGGAGGGCAGGTAGTGGACCATACCTCGACCAGATAGAAGGTTCTGCCGTCGGTTTTGGTCGGATCGGCCGGTTCGCCCGATACCCACGACTCGACGGCTATTTCCGGGGCCGCGTCCCCCAAGTCCAGCGCCGGAACGGAAAAGGCGAAAAGGATGGCCGCCAGAGTGGAAAGGATGATGGTTTTCATGCAATTTCCTTTTGGGAACAGGGCATTTCACAAACCGAAAAGCCGTCTGGCGCGGAACAAGGAATAACTTCCGCATCTGTGGACGGCAAAGACAAACAAACCGCCGCCTGCCTGCTTTTAAAATTTCCTGGCTTTGCCTTGCAACTATGCTTCTTCCGGACTGGAATTGGAAATGATCTCCCCTGCCCTTCATCCAGTCATGCTCTTGCTCCAGGGTAACCCGGGATATTTCGCGTTGTCGGAAATCACAATTCCAAACCGCGATAAGCATATGAATTTCGTCCCGTCAGATTCCAAGTCTGACCTGGGAAAAAACAAGACAGCAGAATGCAACTCCTAAAAGTCCACGCTCCGCCAAAGATAAGTTTATGCCACGAATGGCATGGATGCAACCATAATCTTATCCGATTGACGGTCCGGGCCCGCTTCCAGGAACATAAACCTTTCGTACCCTCAAGGCCTGGCTTGACTGTGAAAAGCACGGACAGGGTCTTCTCCCCGCCGGGATACCAGTCCCGTCCGCCCCGCAGCGAAGATTCGCTTGTCCGATCTCATACCATTTTCCTCCTTTGATTTCGTCCTAGTGGACTTTTTGAAATTATGCAGCCCAAGCGAGAGCATTGACAAGGAGTTCCTGAATTATTGTAAGGTTGGAGCCGGAAGACGACATGGCATTAATTCTTTCGCGCCATAGCTGTTGGCGGACATCGGCC
>JAITKH010000103.1 GCA_031278535.1 Planctomycetota bacterium
CCAGGCGTTGGAAAAGACTCCGTTGCGTATCTGATCGCCTTCGTGCATTACGTCTTGCCTGTCTCCCGCCCGGCCTTTATAATATTGGCGGCTTGAGGAAGAGACGACGGCGGGGAAAGGCAACCAAAACATGGCGGAAATAATCCGTCCCAGATTGATCGAATATTACAATCCCCGTCCTTTGATCCTCGGGGTTTGTTTTTGCGGCGGCATGATTGCGGGATTCTTCCTCTATCTCCTCCGGACGCCGGAAATGCCGGGAATCGCCCAGCCAATCCAAACAGTGGAAGGGCCGGCCGCTCCACCCAACCGCCAAAGGGGAATCGATCGCCGCCAGGAAGGCGTTCCCGCCATTGCCGGAGTTGAACCAACGCCCGCTCCAATTGCCGGTCAACGCCCCAACTTTGAAACCATGGGAATCGATCCGCCGCCGGTAGCCCTCACCACCGAAGGCGGGTTGACTGGTAAAAACGCCCGGCCCATCGACGAAGGAGCGCGAAGATCGCTCCGGCCGACAGAGACCTGGAACCGGGTGCCGCCGGCGATCATTGTTCCGCCGCCCCTTCCCGATCTTATGCCGTAAAGGTTCCGCGCATCGGGAAAGTGCATTGGCAAACACGGAACCATCCAAAAAGAAAGGGCAGAATGAGACAGCCGACAGTTTATCTTCTCTCCTGCGGGGACGAATTGCTGTTCGGGCACACGGTGGACACCAATTCGGCATGGCTTGCCGAACAGTGCACCCTGCTCGGCTGGCGCATTGCCGGCCATCGGACCGTCGGCGACGTCACGCCGGACATCATCATGGCCTTCCTCGACGCCACGGCCCGGGCGGACGCGGTGATCCTCACCGGTGGACTCGGTCCGACCATGGATGATCGTACCCGTCAGGCCCTGGCCCACGCCTTGGGGGCCGAATTGCGCGAGGACCGGGAAGCGCTGACGGAAATCCAGGCCATGTTCAGACGTTTCAACCGTCCCATGGGCGAGAATAACCGGGTTCAGGCCCTGATACCGGACGGAGCGGAGCGAATCGTCAATCCGAACGGTACGGCTCCCGGCATTAAGGCCACGCTGCAAGGCGCCAAGGTGTTCTGCATGCCTGGCGTTCCCCGCGAGATGCGGGAAATGTTCAGGTTGTCGGTAGCACCCGTGCTGCGGGAGGCGGAAGGAAGAGCGCACGAGGTGATGCGGCGGTTGCACCTGTGCGGAAGGGGCGAGGCGGACATTGGAGCCGCCATCCGCCATCTGATGCGCGAGCGCTCCAACCCCGAGGTTGGCACCGCCGTGGCCGAATCAATCGTCACCGTCCGCCTTTATGCCAAGGGGGAAACTCCGGCCGAAGCGGAGAAGACGGCGGCCGAAGCCGAGGCCGGCATCCGCGCCGTCCTCGAGGATGATGTCTTCGGGACAGATGGCGAGACCCTGGCCGCCTGCGTGATCGGGCTGCTCAAGGAGCGGGGCGCCCGACTTGTCACCGCCGAATCCTGCACCGGCGGCATGCTTTCCAGCCTGCTTGTGGACGTCCCCGGCGCTTCGGCTGTGTTTGTCGAAGGAACGGTGGCCTATGCGAACGAGGCGAAAATCGGGCTTCTCGGCGTTCCCCGGGAAACCCTGGAAAAACACGGGGCGGTGAGCCGGGGAACGGCGGCCGCCATGGCGGAGGGGGCTCTTCGCCGGCTCCGTGCCAACGGTCCGGCTTATTCCCTTGCCACCACCGGCATTGCCGGTCCGGACGGGGGAACTCCAGAAAAACCGGTCGGAACCGTTTGGATAGCCTGCTCCGTTCTGGACGCCGAGGGCAAGGGTATGACTCGTTCCGTGCGTCACAATTGGGCGGCGGACAGGCAGGGTATCCGCATGCGGGGCGCCAATGCCGCCCTGGACTTGTTGCGAAGGACACTTCTCGGGCGTCCGAGCAACTACCCGGTCGAGGGAAGCGCTTGGGAAAGACCTTAGGTTTTTCCCGGTTCCGGGCAATCGTTTCGGCGCTGTTCCTGCTTGTCCGGTTCGCCTCCGTTCCGATTAGCGCCCTTGAATATTCTGTCAGGCCGCCGTCCTGGCCGGGCGAGGCTGCCATCCAGGCGTCCCAGCGCGGATTGGACGAGATCGAGGCGATACCCACCCGCTTGGCGGCTTGTCCCGTCTGCGCTTTCCGCCTGCAGATTCCGGAGCCGGATCGGTTGATGCGTCGGCCGACGGGAGATGGCGCTGCCGCGGGATCGATCCCGTGGCGAATGGACGCTGCCGAACGGGACGCCGATGGCTGCCCCTATCCCGGTCCCGGCAGACTGGCTTTCCAGGCCGACGTGGTGCTATGCCCTTCCTGCGGATACGCTCGTGCCGCGGATCGTTTCGAGGAGCGGACGCCGCCCGAATTGTCGGTCTGGACGCTGGAGACGCTCCGGCCGGCTCTCCGCGTTTTCCAACGGGAGTTTCTCGGCGCCAGGGGAGCGGAAATCTCCGAAACCGAATTGATGGCTTTTTTCGGCCGTCAGGAATATCTGCCGGACGCATTGCGGTTGGAACATGCGCGGGCGACAAGCGAGGCCTTTTCCGAACCGTATCTTGTTCGGGCTAGGATTGCCTGGCTTGCCGCCTGGGCGATCCGACGGGAATTGGCAGGACCACCCAGGGGAGAATCCCTGCGCCGCCTGACGGAAAAAGTTCGGGAAACGGTGCGCAGGGCGATAGGCAAGACCGGCAAGACCGGCAAGCTGGCGGCGCTGGATTTTCCCCTTCCCGGCGCCGATGTCGCCGTTAGGAGAGTTTCCCTCCCGTTTCCAGAACGGCTGGCTGCGCCGGTGGTTCTGGCCGGCCTCCTTAATCGGCTGGGATTGCGGGCAGAAGCTGTGGCGGAGTTGGCGTCGGCGGCCGGCGTTTTTGCCGAGAGATTTGTCCGGCCGGAACAGGATCCGCTTTGGACCGCAACCGCCGTCACCAACCGAAACACCCGCCGGCGGGAGGAACTGGAGGCAATCCGCCGGGAGGCGGAAAAGGAAATTCTCACGCGGATCGACATGGCGCGCCGGGAGGGTGAATACTTGGAGCAGGCGATCGAATTGATACGGCAGGGCTTTTTGGTCGGGGAATGCGACGGCGATTGGGAAACGGCCGATTTTCTCGCCTATCTCGCGGGAGAGTTCCTGCGCCGTATCGGTAATCTGCCGTTGGCGGCTGAATGGCTGAAAAATTTGGCCGTCCTGGTTTCACACGATTCCGTCTTGGGACAGGCAGTCGAAAATAGGCTGGAAATAATTCGGGAGCAGGCGGGAGAGAGGATAAATCTTCTTGCCGCCTTGGGGCAGGATGGGGACGTATTTATGAAACTCCGGGAAATTCATTCATCGGACGTCGAGGCGACGGGGAAATGAAAGCGATTCGCGGTTTTTTCGGGAAATTTTGTCCCTATGCCTTTTTCGTCCTGTCATGGCTGTTCGTACCTTCGTTGATTTCCGGCGGTGAGGCGGCGCTTCGCTGCCGTTGGACCGGACTGGAAGGCGAAGCGCTTGATCTGGCTTTCGCTTCCAGCCCGTTGATCGTGGCGCCGCCGGAAAGTTCGATCAAGCTTTCGGCGGAGGGGGAAGACGGCATGGAGGTCGTCGTGCTTCGGGAAGGCCGGTCTGTCCGCAGGGCACGTGAAATCATCCTTGCCGCGCCGGAAAATCCGGGCTCCTATTACATCGATTTGGAATTGGCGGCGACGGCCGGGAGCGTCAGGAGGGACATCTGCGTTCTGGTTGCGCATCGAGCCGAAGCCAGGCGGACGGCGGCGGGGTTCGAGCTTTCAGTTGCTGGTGAAAAAATCGGTTTTTATCCCCATCCTTCCCGATCCGGCAACATCAAGGTGAAAACCCATCCCGAGAGCTACCAGCCCCCGGTCTGGTGGCTGCGATTGACCGGAGACAATGCCGGTTTCGAGGTGGTTCCCGGCCTTTTGGCCGGGGATTTGGTGGCGGTTCCAGAAGATGGCGGCCCCAGGCACACAAGCCTGGTTCCGGTCTGCTATCCCATGTGGCGGGCCGTGTCGACGCTTCGGCGGGAGTTGGGAAGATTGGGTTTGCCGGAAAACTCGCTGCGGTTGATCAGCGTGTTCCGCACCCCCGGCCACAACCGCGCCATCGGCTCCAATTCCTTCGGCCGGCATATTTACGGCGACGCCTTCGATTTCTATGTCGGAGAAGGCGACAGCGTCAAGGCGATGGATCTGAACCGCGACGGCAGGCTGGATCGGAGGGACGCATGGCCACTGGTGGGTCTGATCGAGGACCTGCAGGCCGAGGGCGCGATCCCCATGGGCGGCGTCGGCGTCTACAACACCGTCGGCGGAGATCACGAGGTGACCCTTCACCTCGACCTGCGCGGACACCGGGCCACCTGGGGCTACCAGTATGGCGCTTCGGGCAGGCGAAGCGAATTCGCCTGGGCAAGCCGGCGCTTTGCCGACCGCTTGAAGACCATTCTCTGGCGGGATGCGGGACTTTCGTGCCAGGAAA
>JAITKH010000231.1 GCA_031278535.1 Planctomycetota bacterium
CCAGGCGCATTCGGATCGGAGTCATTGAGGCGCTGGGCATCGGCAAGCCCGGCCACCTTGGCGGATCCATGTCGGCGGCCGACATGGTGACGGTCCTCTATTATTATAAAATGAACATCGATCCCAAGAACAGGACCAAGCCGGATCGCGACCGGTTCATCATGTCCAAAGGCCATTCCGTTCTCGCCCAGTACGCTGCCCTGGCCGATCTCGGCTACTATCCATGGGAGGAATTGTCCCATACCAAGACGCTCGGCGGCCTGCTCCAGGGCCATCCGGAAATCAGCACTCCGGGCATCGAGGCCAACACCGGTTCCCTGGGCCAGGGAATCTCGCTTGGCGTCGGCATGTGCCTGGCCGCCAGGCGCGACCAGGCGGCTTGGCGCGTTTACGTGATTACCGGCGACGCCGAATTGGGCGAAGGGCAGATATGGGAGGCCGCCACCGCCGCCGCCCATTACAGGCTTGACAGCCTCCGGGTTCTGGTCGACGCCAACGGCATAAGCGCCATGGGCCGGGTGGCGGAACGGTACAACGTCGGCGACGCGGCCGCGATAGCCGCCAAGTTCGCCGCCTTCGGATGGGAGACGAGGGTGATCGACGGGCATAGCGTCGAGGAAATCGGCGACGCCCTCGACGCCGCCGATCAGGTGAAGGGAAAACCGACCGCCATCGTTGCCAAGACCGTCAAGGGGAAAGGCGTTTCCTTCGCCGAGGACACAAACGCCTACCACAACAAGGATCTGACCGAGGAGACGCGGACGAAGGCCCTGGCCGAAGCCTCTGCCTGACGGGCGCGGCCGGCGGGATTTTCCGGGGAATCTGACAACCCTTATTTTGGAGATCGGGATCATGACCAAGAGCAGCCAGAGAAACGCTTATGGCGAGGAATTGTTGGCAATTTGCAGGGAAAACAACAACGTGGTGGTCCTGGACGCCGATCTGTGCGGCGGCACCCAGTCCATCCAGATCGAAAAGGGAAAGCGGGAATCTTTCTATGAAATGGGCATCGGCGAGCAGAATATGATAACCGCGGCGGCCGGACTGGCCCTGGCCGGCAAAATCCCCGTCGCCAACTCCTTCGCCGTTTTTATCTGCGGCCGATCCTTCGAGCAGATTCGCCAGGGCGTGTGCCTCCCCGAATTGAACGTCAAGGTGGTCGGCGCCAGTTGCGGCCTTTCCGACTTCGCCGACGGCGCCACCCATCAGGCCTTCGAGGACATGGCGCTCATGCGCGTACTGCCCCACATGACCGTCTTTTCGCCCGCCGACGCCCAGGAGGCGAGGAAGGCGATTCGGGCCGCCATCGCCCTCAAGGGTCCCTGTTACATCCGCATCAACCGGAACGAGCTTCCGGACGTCACGACTGCGGACACCCCCCTGGAAATCGGCAAGCCGGCGCTCATGGCGGACGGCAGGGACGTGGCCATCTGC
The DNA here is from genome assembly GCA_031278535.1 of Planctomycetota bacterium. Classification (GTDB taxonomy): domain Bacteria; phylum Planctomycetota; class SZUA-567; order SZUA-567; family SZUA-567; genus JAJBSZ01. Next base: position 1,435 of record JAITKH010000231.1, read on the forward strand.
GCCACCGGCCACATGGTGGCGCGATCCCTCGATGCGCGGGATATCCTCGCCGGCCGGGGAGTCCAGGCCAGGGTGCTCAATTTCTCCACCATCAAGCCGCTTGATCCGGCGGCTGTCCGGGCTGCCGTCGGTCCCTGCCCCCGCATTCTCACGGTCGAGGAGCACAGCGTCGTCGGCGGCCTGGGCGCGGCCGTCCTGGAAGCCCTGGCCGACAACCCCATCCCCCTGCGCCGCCACGGCATTCGGGACGCCTACGGCGAGTCGGCCGAGAAATACGAAAAGATTCTTGAGAAACACAACCTTACCCCGGAGAAGATCGCCGAGGCTGCCGCGATACCATAGAAATGTTTCGCGCCCGTCGCGCGTGTGCGTCCAAACGGGCGGGAGTGTTTTTGATCTCTGGCAGGAGGAATGGAGAATGAAACGAATCGTTTTCGTCATGGCGGCGTCGTTCCTGGCGCTGGCGCTGGCGGTTCAGGGCGGCGAAAAGGTGTGGCCCAACGGCACCCCCACTATTTTTGTGGGCTTCGGGGCCGGCGGCGGCACCGACACCGCCGTGCGCCCCGTGATCGTGGAAATGGAGAAATACCTCGGCGAAACCATCAATGTCGTCAACATGCCCGGCGCCTCCAGCGCCGTGGCGGCCGAGCACGTCATGAGCCAGAACAACGACGGCTACAGCATGCTCTCGACCGGCACCGGTATCTTCGGCGGCTATTTGGTGCAGGGCACCGGCCCCAATTCCTATCCCTGGAAATGGACTAGCTGGTTCCCGCTCCAGGGGCCTGGTGCCCTGCTGGTCAACCCCGCCAAGTCCGGCATCAACACCATGGACGAGGCCATCGCCAGGCTGAAGGACGGCACCGCCAGCGTCGGCATGGCCGGCTTCGGTAACGGCCCCCACGTTCTCATGGGAACGATCGCCAACTTGGCCGGCATCAAGTCCGAGGACGTCAACTACGTCACCTTCGACGGCGACGGCGGCGTGGCGGTGGCTGTTTACGCGGGCGAGGTCGAACTGGGTATCATCACCTTCTCGGCCGGTATTGAGCACGCCCGGGCCGGCAACGTGAAGGCCCTCTTCGTGAACCAAACCGAGCCGATGAAGCTGACCGATTCCATCACCATCCCCCCCATCGCCCAGGTTTTCCCGGCCGGCAAGGATTTGCCCATGCTGGCCGAGGCATGGGGCATACTGATCCGCCGCGACGCCCCCAAGCGCATCATCGACAAGCTTGAGGAGGCATTCCGCTACGCCGTGAAGCAGAAGTCGGTGCTCGACTACGCCGAATCCAAAAAACTCAACGTGGCGGCCCTGTCCGGCGAAGCCGCCGACAAGATGCTCGACTACCAGTTCTCCGCCTACGGCTGGGCGATGTACGAACCGGGGCGCACGGATCAGACTAATCCGGCGGGCGCCGGCATGGTCAAGCCGGAAAACTGGAATTGGGAGGTCGAGAAAAAGAAGTACGGCTATTGATTGAAGAGCTCCGACCCCCGGAACGCACCGTTCCGGGGGGTCTACCGCACCGTCCCGGCGCGAACGGAAAGGCCTATTGGGCATCCAGGATTCGCCAGGCAAGGAGCGCGCCGTCCCGGCTCGAACGGAAAGGCCAGGAAGCATGGATCAGGACAACAGGCGGTTGGCGGGATCGGACTTCATCGCCTCCGCCATCTTCATCGCGACGGGGATGCTCACCATCATCCTGTCGCTGCGGATGCGCATCTTCCGCACAATCATTGTTTCTCCGGGATTGTTTCCCGTCATCATCGGCGGCGTGTTCGTGGTATTCGGCGGCGTCATTTTCATTCTCGCAATCAGGCGCGGCGGCGTCGCCGAAGCCGGGAGCATCCTCTCCGCCGCGAATCTCCTGGCCACTTGGCGATCCCCGCGTTTCCGCCGCGGCATGACCATATTCCTCGCCATCCTCGCCTATGTGCTGCTGTTCGGCCATCCCTGGCTGGCCCGGTTGAACTTCGCCTTCGTGGCCGGCGACGTCATGATTCCCGTGAACGTCAGTTTCTTCCTCACCACCGGCGGCTATCTCGTTTTCAATTTCTTCTACCTGAAGGCGATGCGGCCGTCCATGGCGATATTGGTCTCCATTCTGTCTGCCTTGGCGATTTTCTACGCCTTCAGCATAGGATTCGGCGTTCCCGTTCCCTGACCCCGACGACCGCGCCACGCTTCGTCCACCTTGCGGAAAGCGGATATTATGAACGATGCCATACAATATCTGGTTATGCTGTATGAATCCGTCGGGATTATCCTCGACGTGAAACTCCTGTTCATCATCATGGGCGGCAGCGTCATGGGACTCATGGTCGGTGTCATCCCCGGCCTCACCGCCACCATGGCCCTGGCGCTCCTGATCAACATCTCCTACGGCATGGAAATCCACGCCGCCATCGCCTTTCTCCTGGCCGTTTATGTGGGATCAACCACCGGCGGTCTCGGTTCCGCCATCATGATGAACATCCCCGGCACCCCGGCGGCGGCGGCCACGGCCATCGACGGATTCCAGTTGGCAAAGCAGGGAAAGGGCGGGCTGGCTATCGGCACTGGCTATCTCGCTTCATTTATCGGCACCATCTTCAGTACCCTGATCATGCTGTTCCTGACCCCGCTCATTTATATCATCGCCCTGAAATTCGGTCATTGGGAGATGTTCCTGCTGGCCCTGTTCGGCATCATGATCTGCGGTTCGCTCTCGACCGACCAGGATCCCCTGAAGGGCTGGCTGGTCGGCTTCATCGGCTTTCTCGCCGCCATGATCGGAATGGAGCCGATCTACGCCTATCCCCGTTTCACCTTCGGCATGCTGCAATTCCAGGGAGGCATCCCCCTCATACCCGCCCTCATCGGCGTATTCGGCATTTCGGAAGTGCTGACCGTACTCCAGGAAAGCGTCCCCTACCGGATTGACGGCAAGGTCGGAAGGGTGGTTCCCGAACTCGGGAAATTCCGGCCCTATCTTCCGGCCACCATCCGTTCCGGCATCATCGGCGCCATCATTGGTGCCATTCCCGGCGCCGGCGAGGACATCGGCGCCTGGATGTCCTACGACATCGGGCGGCGCCGGTCGAAGCACCCGGAACTGTTCGGCAAGGGCGCCTTGGAGGGCGTGATCTGCCCCGAAGTGGCGAACAACGCGGTGATTGGCGGCGCCATGATCCCCATGCTCACCCTGGCGATTCCCGGCAGCGCCCCGAACGCGCTGATGCTGGCCGCCATGCAGCTTCACGGCATCCGTCCCGGCCCCACCATGAACATGGAGACGCCCTGGCTCCTTCCCTATGTCGGCATCACCCTGTTCGCCGCCTCCGGCGCCATGCTCTTCTGGGGGCTGACCCTGGCCAAGCCGATGATTGCCATCCTCAAGATAAAACGGGAGATTCTCCTGCCCCTGGTGGTGCCGATGACCCTGATCGGCGCCTATGCCGGCGAGGCCCGCATCTTCAACGTCTATATCATGCTGTTCTTCGGCGTCCTCGGCTACATTCTCCGGCGCATGGACTATCCCCTGGCGCCGCTGGTGCTTGGCATCATCCTCGGCCCCATCGCCGACATCAGCTTCCGCCGCGCCCTGATGCAGAGCCGGGCCGCCATCCTGCCGCTCCTGGAGCGCCCGATCGGCCTCATCCTCATCGCCTGCCTTTTTTTCATCATTTACGCCGGGGTGAAACGCATCATCCTTTTCTACCGCCCGAATCGCGTGACCATGACCTCGGAAATTTTGAAGAACGTGGAGGAAGGCGAGAAGAAGGCGTGAGGCGGCGCCGATTTTCGTGTGGACAAAACGGACGAATGCCGATATATACTTTTCCGCCGGCTTGAAGCGATTCCGGCCGGCGGAAAATAGGCCTTGGGACTGGCCGGGACGTTTGACGAAACGCGGCGCGTCCGGTTGAACGCCTTGGCGCGGACGGAGCGGATTCAGCCCCGTCCTTCCGCTTTCGGACAACGACGGAGAACAAGATCGTCTTGTCGTCCGTCCCGTCCGGTCTTTGCTGAAAGGAAATGACAATGTCGGAAATCGTCAAAGTCCATGCCAGGGAAATTCTCGATTCGCGCGGCAACCCGACGATCGAGGTCGATGTTTGGACCGCCTGCGGCTCCTCCGGACGCGCCGCCGTTCCGTCCGGAGCCTCGACCGGCGAGCACGAGGCGGTCGAGCTTCGCGACGGCGACAAGAAACGCTATCTCGGCAAGGGCGTGACCAAGGCGGTGAAGAATGTGAACGAAAAGATCGCCCCCCTCGTCATGGGGATGGAAGTCGCCGAACAAATCGCCGTCGACGAGACCATGATCAAGGCCGACGGCACGAACAACAAGGAGAAATTCGGCGCCAACGCCATTCTTGGCGTCTCCCTCGCCGTCGCCAAGGCCGCCGCCGCCTGTACCGGGCAGGAACTGTACCGGTATATCGGCGGTGCTTACGCCCATACCCTTCCCGTACCCATGTGCAATATCATCAACGGCGGCGTTCACGCCGACTCTTCCGTCGATCTCCAGGAGTTCATGATTCAGCCGGTGGGAGCGGCCAGTTTCTCCGAGGGTCTGCGCTGGGCCGCCGAAATTTTTCACACCCTGAAGGCGGTGCTGAAAAAAAAGGGTCTTTCCACCGCTGTGGGCGACGAGGGCGGTTTCGCCCCGAATTTCGCCAACAACGAGGAACCCCTCAAGGCCATCATTGAAGCCGTCAAGGGCGCAGGATTCAAGCCCGGAAAGGAAATCACCATCGCCATGGACCCGGCCGCTTCCGAATTCTACGCCGGCGGGAAATATGTCTTCAAGAAATCCACCGGCGAATCCCTGAGCACGCAGCAGATCGTGGATTACTGGACCATGCTCGTTGACAAATACCCGATTGTTTCCATTGAGGACGGCCTGGAACAGAACGACTGGAAGGGATATGAGCTCCTGACCGGGAAATTGGGCGATCGCCTGCAAATCGTCGGAGACGATTTCTTCGTCACCAACACCGAGCGCCTGGGCAAGGGCATCAAGCTTGGCTGCGCCAACTCCATTCTTATCAAAGTCAACCAGATCGGAACGCTTACGGAGACGCTTGCCGCCATCGAAATGGCGAAGAAGGCCAACTACACAGCCGTCGTCAGCCATCGCTCGGGCGAGACCGAGGACGCCACCATCGCCGACATCGTGGTCGGCACCAACGCCGGCCAGATCAAGACCGGATCGCTTTGCCGCACCGACCGAATCTGCAAATACAACCAGTTGCTCCGGATAGAGGAAGAATTGGGAGAGACGGCCGACTATGCCGGCCGGAACGCCTTCTACAACATAAAGAACTTCCGGTCATGATCGAAACGGGTACAGAACCCGCCCGCGCGGCGTGGAATCGCGCACCGTGTTGTTCATGGCCACCAGTGCGCCGTTGACGAGAACGGCGGCGACGCCTGCCGGCGGATGCGCCGGATTGGCTAGGGAATTGGCGTCCCGTATGGTCGCGGGATTGAACAGCACCATGTCGGCGGCGAATCCTTCGCGCAGATACCCGCGGTTTCGCAGGCCGAAACGGTTGGCGGGGGCTCCGGTCAGTTTGCGTACCCCTTGTTCCATGGGCATGAGGCCCCGATCACGGCAATAGTGGCCAAGCCACTTTGGAAATGCTCCGAAGGCGGCGGGAATCTGCGGCCCTTCCGGCGCGGTGAGGATGGCGTCTATTTCCACTAGCGAAAGCGGATGGGCTAACAGACGCTCGAGCGGTTCCGGACAATCGCTCTCCCGGCCTGAATAGGCGAGGGTCAGCACCTTGGCCCTCCCTCCGCTTTCCCTGGCCACATGCAGGCAGGCCTCGATTTCGGCGACTCCCAATTCCCCGGCAATCCGGGAAAAGCTTTTGCCCTCAAGGCCGGCGAGCGACGGATTCGCCCCCCACAACAGGTACAGGTCGGAAAAGGTGCGCCCAATGGCCTGCTCGGCCTCAAAAACATCCCGCTCCAGTCGCTTCACCCTGCCCGGCCTGGCCATGTTGCCGGCGAAATCCTCAAGAAACCATTTCGGGAAGAGAGTGGTGATCAGGGTGTTGCCGCAATGGTAGGGGATGACGCCGAAGGTGGCGTCCACGCCATCGGCGTTCGCCCTGTCGAAGAGTTCGATCGCGTCCCGCCACAATTCCCATGTCCTGCTTCCCTTCAGCAACAGGTGGGAGACGTGGAGCGTGGCGCCGGTTTTGGCGGCGACGGCGATGAAGGAAGCGATGTCCAGCAGGTTGTGCGGGGCGCCGGAAACGTCGTCGGGAAAATACGGCGAGGTCCGACTGTATGTGCGGCCGTGGACAGTCACGATTCGGCCGGCTCGGGCGGCGGCGGCGAAGACGGTTTCTATCTCGGCGGCGTCGGCGAAGATGCCGGGGACATAGGCAAGGCCGATGGAAACTCCGTGGACACCTCCGGCGAGCGCTTCCTCCAGCATGGCGGACAACCGCTCCCGCTCTCCGGCGGCCAGCGGCCCGGGGCGGTTGCCCCTGAGAGCCTGTTGACGAATTACGCCGCTTTGTTTTCTCCTGTTCTCATTGTCA
>JAITKH010000258.1 GCA_031278535.1 Planctomycetota bacterium
CAGTGCTGTTTTTGCCGCCCGATCGCCGGCCGCGGGACGGCGGACGAAGCGCATGGGCCTGGGGGCGAAGCTGGAATACAGGGCGTTGTACAGATTGCCGGCCGCATCGCGGGCGGCGACGCTCCAGGCAAGATGGGTGAAAAGGATCGGCATCGCCCTGATTTCCTCCGCTTCGACGCCGGCCGCGGCCAGTTCTTTCCGGGCGATCCCCGCCGTCTGCCGGCTTTGCAGCCAGCCGATCGCCAAGTAGCAAAGGATCAGGACCGCCGCCGGCCTGGCAATCCAGGCCGCCGCCCGGACGCGCATCGGATGCCTGTGGACAACCGGGAAGATCAGGGGATTGAGAAAGACGTCGACCCTTTCCCGACGGAGCAGGCGATTGGCGATGCAGCTTGCAAGCGATACGGCAAAAACAAAACAATCGAGGATGGGCGCCGCGTCCAGAGCAATTCTGGCGTCCGAAAAGGGCAGGAAGAGCATGGTGCCCCAACTGGTGGCGACGTCAAGGAGGATATGGGACCAGAGGCAGAGGAGGGCGAGAAGCGCCCAGGCGGAGCAGTTTTTCGGCTTTCCGGAGAGCCGGGCGGCGGCGAGGCCGATCAGCGGGGCGGCGGCGGCGGTTGCGAGAAGGCTATGGCTATAGCCCCGGTGGGCATACCAGTCGTCGCCGGAAGAGGCCAGGCGGAGGACAAGAAGATCGATGTCCGGCAGCGCGGCCAGGATGAAGGAAAAGGGAGTTGCGGCCGGCCCAAGCCGGCGGCGAAACCAGCCGTCCGAAATCACGGTGCCGGCCAGGGCGTGCGTCAGTGTGTCCATTTATTCGGCTCCATGTGGCGCCAGCCGCCGTTCCGAGGTGATTCCGGCGAAAGCCGCGGAAAAAGCGGCGAGCGATCCGGGGGATATCGACACCTTGCGCCAAGTTTTGATGCCGGACGCGCGGTAGATGGACTGCCAATGCTCATCCCGCCGGCGATCCGAGGATTCGTAGTCGCGCTCGAAATAGACTTCGGTAATCCTGGCCGCCGCCAGCAGCTTGGTGCAGATGGTGCAAGGGGCTAGCGTGCAGTAGGCGGCCGCCCCCTCCACCGATATCCCCAGCCGCGCCGCCTGGGCCACGGCGTTGGCCTCGGCATGGCTTGACCGGCAGTAATTGTATTTTTCCCTTTCCCCTGTTCCCATGTGGCGGCTATAGCAGAAGGGCGTTCCGTCCGGGTTGAAGTTTCCGAGGCAGTGGGGGGCGCCGGGCGGGGAGCCGTTGTAACCGGTGGCCAATATGTGCCGATCGCGTACCAGGATGGCTCCGGTGGGGCGGGAATTGCAGGTGGAACGGGTACTGATCAGCTTTGCCACCGCCATGAAGTATTCGTGCCAGTCCGGGCGCATCCGCCGATCCCTTCAAATGCCGGAACTGCCGAAGCCGCCCAGGCCCCGCTCGGTCGCGGTCGAAAAATCTCCCGTGGCGATTCGCTCCAGCGAATGCGTGGGAACGGGACGGAAAGCGATTTGGGCGATGCGCATCCCTTCCTTCAGTTCGATCGTTTCCTGCCCGGCGTTATGGAGGATGACCCCCACTTCGTTCCGGTATCCGGCATCGACGGTACCGGGGGAGTTGAGGATGGCGAGACCCAGTTTCAGGGCGTTGCCGGAGCGGGGGCGGACCTGGGCCTCCCAGCCCGGATCCAGGTCCAGGAACAGTCCGGTCAGTGCCAGGCAGCGGCGGTTGGGGGTAAGCGAAAAGCGCGGCTTGCCGTCGGCGGGCGCCTCGGGCTCGGCGTAGAGGCGGGCCAGGAGATCGTAGCAGGCATCGTCGGCATGAGCGCGGATCGGCGCGTAGCGGGCGTCGTCGCCGAACAGGGCGAAGCGAATGGGGATCATGCCAGTTCCTTTTCTATATCGGAAAAAAACACTGGGCAGCAAGGGGCCAGGCTGGTCAGGATTAGGTGCGCCAAGACGCGGAATTTCGGGTGCGCGTCCTTCGCCAGCCGCAGGCGGATAATGTGCCGCCATTCCCGGAAATTGGCGGTGACAAAGATGATGGCGGCCGTGCATGCGGGAAGGACGTCCCTGGCTTCCTGGGGCGGCGCCCCGGCATCAAGAAGGGCGGAATAGGCTTTTTCGGCTTGCCGCATCGCCTCGCGCCAGGCGCCTTCTCTTTCCGGCGAGGTGAAAAGCGGCCGCACCGCCGGCACGCCTTCGGCGTACCGAATGTACCGCGTCGAGGATTGGGTGTAGCTGGCCAGGCGGTGGCGGACCAGTTCGTGCGTCACGCCCCGATCGGTCATCAGGCGAAAGGTGGCCGCGGCGTGTTCGAAAACGGACTCGTGGCGGCGTTTTATCAGGGACGCGAGGAAGGCGTCGCGCCGCGCGGCGCAGCGCGGGCAGCGGCCGTCCGGGCAGTCGCATTTCATGCGGTCCTCGGAATGGTAGCATACCCTGGCGATGCGTTCGATCAGCCAGCCGGCGTCAGGCGTGCATTGAATCAGTTCGGCGCTTTGTTCCACTTCGAGCATGGGATCCTTCCCGGATTCAAGTGACCAGCGGCGCATCCGGACTCATGTCGATATTGCCGGAAGGCCCGAGTTCCAGGTAGTCCTGGGGAATGACCTCGGGCAGCCAGCGGATATCCAGATAGCCGCGGTGAACCTTGTTGTAGGCGTCGTCGATCATCGGTTCCAGCCCCTTGGACATCAGCTGGACATAGATGAGGTTCTGTTCGGACTCCCGGCGGAAAGTGGCGCGGGTGTTGCCGGTGAAATTAAGGAATTCGGCAAGCATGGTGCGTCCGGCGTGGCCAAGTCCTTTGCAGTGGTCGCAACCCTTGGCCTGGAAGAATCGCATGCCCTTGGGAATGCCGTTGTACAGGATAGCCTCGCGTTCCGCCTCTCCCGGTTCGTAGGGTTCGCGGCATTTCGGGCAGAGCCGGCGCAGCAGGCGTTGGGAGTTCACGGCCAACATTTGTTCGATGAGCAGCGATTTGTCGAGGCCAAAGCCGTACATGCGCTCCACCGTCGACACCGCCGAGGAGGTGTGGAGGGTGGAAAAGGTCAGGTGGCCCGAATAGGCGAGCTTGAGGGCTTCGTTGGCCGTCTCCTCGTCGCGGATTTCGCCGATGAGGATGACGTCGGGATCCATGCGCATGAACCCCCTGGCGGCGGCGGCGAAATCGACGCCCTTCGAAGGGATGGTTTCGACCTGGGTGACGTTGGGAAGCTGGTATTCCACGGGATCCTCCACCGTCAGCACCTTGCATGTGGGATCCTGAGCTACATGGGCCAGAGCCGAGCAGAGCGTCGTGGTCTTGCCGGAGCCGGTGGGGCCGGTCACCAGGATCAGTCCGGAGGGATTGTTGATGGCCCGCTCGAAACCGCTGAGGATGCGCTCGGGAAAGCCGATTTGCGCCAGGGTAGGGATGGTTTTCTTGCCGGGAAGCAGCCGGATGACCGCCGTCTCGCCATTCACCGTCGGCATAATCTGCACGCGGAAGTCGTAAGGCGATCCGTCCGGGGTGATTTTGCGGAACGACCCGCCCTGCGGCTGGCGCGTTTCCGCGATGTTCATGTTGCCCTCGATTTTCAGCACGTTCATCACGCCCCGAATCGTTTCCTTGTCGATGCCGCTGTCCGGAACGACATGGAGCACGCCGTCCACCCGGAGGCGCGTCTGAATGAAGCCGTCGTAATTCTCGATATGGATGTCCGAACACTTCAACTGGATGGCGCGGAGGATGATCCGGTTGATGAGGTGTTCGTACCTGGCGCGGATGTCGCCCGCGTTTTCGTCGGCTCCGAGGTTGAAGGAGTCGTCGGTTTTTTCCTCCGTTTTTTTCGCCGCGACGAGCTTTTCGTCCTCTCCCGCCATGTCTTCTCCGTAGAGCTTGGCGAAAATCCCTCCGAAAGCGGTTTCAGTCACCACGGACAGCTCGAGTTTGGAGCAGCCGTAGGAACTGGGCAATTCGTTTGCCTTGATGAAGGGGTTGGCGGTCATGGCCAAAAGCGCCCGGTTTTTGGTCGCGTAGGGATAAATCAGGTTGTGCTTGACGTATTCCTTTTTCATGCGCTGCTTGAGAGTCGACTCGCGCACCAGTTTCATCGCCTCCTCCGCCTTGACGAAGGGGAGGCTGTTCAGGCCGGCCAGGGTACGGAAAAGCACTTCCTCGTCCAGCATGTCCGACTTGACCAGGTAGCGGCCGAGCGGCATGCGCGCAGCCTGGGCGGCGGCGATGAGCGCCTGCAGGTTTTCTTGTTTGATCAGCCCCTCGCGCACCAGGATCTCGCCCAACCGCACGCCCTGCATCCCGCGCTGCTTGAGCGTTTCAAAGACCGTGGCCGTGAGACCGGCCATTTCGTCCCGGCGCACGGGAAGGTAATGCACATCCCTGACGTCCAACGCCTCGGAAAATTCGCGGAGAACGTCCTTCGACAACGGGGCGGACACCGCGACCAGTGCCTGGTTTTTGCCGTCTCGAAGAATGGGCAGGGCCGCGTACTTCTCCACCATCTCCCGACGGACAATCGCCGAGAGCGACGGATCGATCGGATATCCCGCTATCATGACGTAG
>JAITKH010000315.1 GCA_031278535.1 Planctomycetota bacterium
TTCCCTTTAACCGCCCGCACAAGATCCGAAGGCGCAACATTCGGCGGAGTTGATCCCGGAAGGTGAATGTGGTCGCGACTCACGTGACCTTTGACAAGTATGGCATCCCGTTCCTCGCGGACTCGCCGAATTATCGTCCGTGCGGCGCTACCCACATCGCCCTGGAATACAGGATACCGATACTTCGTCACCCAAACCAAATGGTACTTGATGTCGTGAACCGTCCGCGACCCCCGTCGACACTCTGCCATCGCTTAGCCCTCCAAAGTTGGCAGCATACCATAACGGGCACCGCACCAAGCGAAAGCTTCCCGCCTAAAGGCGGGGGTTTTGGACCAAACACTTGGAAAATAAAATCGTGAAACCGGCATTCTTTGGCCGAAAATCACGATTTCACGCCGCCGGCGGCATGATTTTGTCGAGGGAATCAATGTTTCCCAACCCGGAATCGTTCTTCTTCCCGGCCGATCGCCGGGGGCAGGACGTTTCCCGTCCGGTTTTTCTCAAATGAATTTGAGCGTCACGGTCCTGAGATAGTTGTCCGACAGGGCGGCGGCGATGCGCTTAATCACGTTCCGGCGGATTTCCAGATCGCCGGGCAGAGCGGGATCCTGGTGTGCCTCGTTGATGCGCGTGCCGACGAGGAACTCGATGACGTCGGAATCGAGAAGCAGATCGATCAGGCGTCCCGCCGGATCCGCCGTGTCGCTCACATCCCGCTCTTCCAGCCGCCGCGCCGCCTGGGTCAGGGTAAGTATCCCCTCGGTCACCAGATCCACGCCAGGCATTGTGGCGCAGGGCGGCAACTTCGCGCCGCGTTTCGGCAGTTCGGTCTCGATGTCAACGCCCCATTCCCTGGCTACCAGGTTCGCGGTCGTTCCGCCGCAGATCGCCTTGCGCCCAGAAAAACGGTCAAGAAGGGAGGCACATTCCGCATCCCGATCCTGATCATAGGGAGGCCCGGAAAAGACCAGAAGGCTCCGCGGATGCCGGAAATAGAGAACCGCGCAACTGGTGTCGTCCATCGGTTCGCCGTTCGGCTCCAACTCTATGGAGGCGTCCACCACCGCCCGCGACAGTTCGCGACTGGAAACAACCGGGTCGGCGAGTATGGTTCCGGCCAGAAAGTCCACCAGGCCATCGCGGCGCCATCCCAGGCGGTACGACATGGTGCCCATGCCGGCCTGGGTAACGCCGTCGGAGCAGACGATCAGGCGGTCGCCCGCCGCCAACTCCATTTCCGCCACCCGCATCCGGCGGTCTGGAAACCGCCTGGAGACAAGGGAACGGGTCGGAACATCGTCCGGCGCCGCGCCCCGCATCAGGACGAACTCGGGATTGCCTTCCTCCACCAGCCTTGCCGTCCCTTCCTGGTCGCAATCGACTATGGAAAAAGTGGCGTAACTTATCTTCCTTTCCTGGCAGACCGGGAGCGACTCCATGATCACCTCGCAGGATCGGAGCAGATCCGATCCCGCAGCGACGAAGCGAAGCGCCATGTGGGCAGTCATGCTGGCGAGGATGTTGGCTTTGACGCCGCTCCCGAGGCCGTCGGACAGGACGGCGATCAGCCTCCCCTCGTTGTGAAAGCGCCGGGAAACAAAAGCGTCGCCGCAGACGTTCTCGCCGCGCTTGCGGCATTGGAAGTGGTGCGCGTCAATAAACAACGCGTCCTGCGGCGTCGCGCTCACTTGTCTCCCTTTCCGGGAACGACCCCGCCGTCCTCGCCGTAGCCTTCGGCGATGGAACTGAGGAGGATTTCGGTGTCGGCCATGTGCTCTCCCAGGCGACAGGCTATCTCCTGGACGGTGGCGATATTGCGGTTGATCACTTCGCGGGCGCGCCGGGCGATGCGGTCCCGGCGCATCTCGTTCTGGGTCACGTCGTCGACGATGGCTCCGACCGTCTGATACTGCTCGATAATGAATACCTGGAGATCGAACAGGTTGCCGTTGATTTTGATTCTTTCCCGGCTAATGTCCTCCCCGGAGCGAAGCGCCGCCCGCAACAGTCTTCCGATTGGGAACATTTCCTCCACCGGCGTTCCGGCAAGCCCGGGTTTTTCCTTGAACCTGTCCGGCCATCCGCTTCCGGCGATGCCGGCGAAGGGTTCGTTTGATTCGATGATCCGCAAATCCCCTCCCACGATGACCACTCCGGACGGGATGCAACGGATGAGGGCGTTCGCCTTTCGCTGGGCGATGGATCGCATATGGGAGGCGCACATGGAAATCTCGGCGTCGCCGGAAAGGAGAGCCCTGGCGAGCTTGCGGCAAGAGTCATAGCCGCAGGCGCCGCAGTTGAGTTCGTCCTCCTTCGAGGTTTTGCCGATTCGGGCCAGCGCCTCCTGAATTTCCGCTTCGCTCCATTCCTTCCCGGGCGCGGCGAGCGGCGGGTACTCTTCCTCGATCCTGAACCCCGGACGCGACCCGGGAGGACCGATCCGCGCATTGTTGCGAACGGCGACGATGCCGTCGATGGGCGAGGGATCGCGGGTGGAACAGGGGCCGTTGACACAACCGCCGCGGCAGGCCAATCCTTCCAGAAAGAAAGGCGGGCGCATGTCCCGGTCAACCAGTTCCTTCAAGGCGGTTTGCAGGCGCTTGAGGCCGGATATCGACTGGGCGCGCACGGCGGACGGAACACCATAGTGCGTCATGGTTTCGATCATGCCGCCTTCAAGCGGATAGAGGGCGCCCTCGGCCGAATCGCCGCAAACGAATACGTCGTCGGCCCCGGGGTTGCACAGGGAAGGGTTGAGGCTCCTCTCCGCCAGCCATTCGTCCAGTTCGGAAAAGGTGATGGCAAGATTCATCATTTCCGGGTGGCGATCGGCCTCCAGTTTTTTGGCTGCACAGGGACCGATGAAAATGACGGAAATGTCATCGCCGAGACGGTTTCGGAGCATGCGGCAATGGGTGAGCGCCGGCGAAGCGATCCTGGTCAGGCAGCCGGCCAGATCCGGCGCATGGCGACGGACCAGTTCCACCATCGCCGGGCAGGCGGTGGAGATAAACAGCCCCCGATCCGCCTGCCGGATATCATCGGCCAGGGCGGCGGAAACTTCCTGGGCGCCCAAGGCGGTTTCGCTCACTCCGGCAAAACCGAGGTGGCGCAGGGCGGAGATGAATTGCCCCGCCTTCCATTCCGGATGCACCGCCACCCAGCTTGGAGCGAGCGAAGCGTAAACCGAACCGCCGGACTGGAGCAGAAAGCGGGCCCGCCCCACATCATTCCGGACGCGTTTCGCCCCGGACGGGCAAATGCGGACGCAACGGCCGCAGAACACGCAGCGATCCGCCACCACGAAGGCGCTCTCGTTTTCGACACGAATGGCTTTGACCGGGCATTCGCGGATGCATTTGTAGCAGTCCTGGCACTCGGTCTCGCGGGTATAAACGGGAAGCCTTCTCTCCATGCCCTTATCCATCCCCGGGGTTCTCCAGGCGGCCGCCGGTCCCGGCGGCCGGCTTCCCCCCCAGTTTCGCTTCGATGACGTCGATCAACGCGCCGACATCCAGGTTCTGGTAAAGCTCTCCGTCGATTTTAAGGTTGGGGCCGGCACTGCAGCGGTTTTCGCAGCGCAGTCCCAAGAGGAACACCCGGTTTTCCCAGTTCCTGGCCTTGACCATGTCCTCCAACGCCTCCAGACGGATGTTATTGCCCCGGGCAAAACAGGAACTGCCCATGCAAATGGCAATCTCGACCTTGTCTGACACCGCTGTCCCCCGCACCGTGGCCCGAAAAACCAACTTTCCCGTTTTTTTCTGGAACCAACCTCCACTGCCAAAGGGGAATGCATTTCCCCGGAAGCGGAAGTTGGATGAATCGGAGGCCATCCCCGCAAAGTCCAAATCAGAGGTGGAGACTTTGCGGAACGCTAACCGGATACGGGTTTCCCGCGCCTTATCCGTATCGTGATGGAGGTACGTTGAACCGATGACTTGTAATGGGCGTGGAGCAGCTCGTGCGTCCTGCCCTTCAGGAGTCCCCGATAGAGCGAAAGCATGAGTGGATTGTCCTCGGCCCGGCGGATGTTGCATAGCTTATCGGCGGAATACAGGCCCCTGCCCCGCATTTCCCGCTGCGCCTGGGGAGCGTATGGCTGCCCCGCTCCGCTGACGCACCCCCCCGGACAGGCCATGACCTCGACGAAATCGTAGCGCTCCTCGCCCGCTTTTATCCTTTCGATAAGCATGGCGGCGTTGCCAAGGCCGCTCACCACCGCGATGCGGACCTCCCGATCATCGACCGTGATCGAGGAGTGCTTCACGCCGGCCATACCCCTGACGCCGGTAAGGGCGATTCTCCTGAGCGCGGTGGGACTCTTGTCGGTGGAAACCCGGCGCAGAACCGCTTCGGTGACGCCACCACTTACACCGAAGATGACGCCGGCTCCGGACATGGCGCCGAAGGGAGCGTCCACCGCCTCGGACTCCAGTTCGGAAAAAACGATGCCTGCCTCCTTGATCATCCGAACCAACTCCCGAGTAGTGACGATGTGATCCACCAATTGTCGGCCGTCTCGAGAGAATTCGTGACGCGATCGTTCAAATTTCTTGGCCGTACAGGGCATAATCGCCACGTGCCTCACCTGGCGAAAGACGTCCCGGTATTGCTCCTTGATGACCGAGGCCAGCATGTGCATGGGGGAAAAACTGGTGGAAATCTCGGACATCAATTCGGGATAGCGCAACTCGCAGAATCTGACCCAGGCCGGACAGCACGAGGTGAACAATGGCATGGCGTGGCGTTTACCGTCGGCAAGTCGTTCCAGAAGCTCCTTTGACTCTTCGAGAATGGTCAAATCCGCCCCGGTGGAGGTGTCGTACACTTCGGCGAAGCCGAGGCGACGAAGGGCGGCCACGATCTTGCCGATGGCGTTCTCGCCTTCCGGAAGGCCGAACTCCCGTCCCAGGGCCACCCGCACCGCCGGTGCGATCTGGACAGTCATCATGTTGTCAGTGTCCGCAAGATCCCGCCACACGTCGCCGGTATCGTCCCGGGGCAGTATCGAACCGGTCGGGCAGACGGCCGCGCACTGTCCGCAGCCTACGCAATTGGAATGAGCGAGCGGAATGTCGAAGGCGGTGCCAATCGTCATCCGTGAGCCGCGGCGGGAAAAGGCTATGGCGCCGACGGTTTGTATTTCCTCGCACATCCGTACGCAATCGCCGCAGAGGATGCATTTGCTCTTGTCCTTCACGATACATGGCGAGGACGCGTCCACGCTCGGTTCGGACATGGCGTTCGGGAAACGGACGCCGGCGATGTTGAAACGCATGGCCAGATCCTGCAGTTTGCATTTGCCGCTAAAGCCGCAAGCCGTACAATCGCGGCAATGGTTGCCCAGAAGCAGCTCCAGGATATTCTTGCGGTATTTCCGGAGCCTGGCGGTATTGGTGCGAATTTCCATGCCGTTCCGGGGCTGCTCGGAGCAGGCGGCAGCCAGGTTCCCCCGCTTGTCCTCCACCATGCACATCCGGCAGGCGCCATGGATGGAAAGCTCTGACAGATAACAGAAAGTGGGAAGCTCTATTCCCACCTTGCGAATCAGTTCGAGAAGATTCCTCTCACCCTCGATTTCCACCGGCATGCCGTCAATGATCGCCATGCCTCTATTCTTGACTTCCATCGCCTCAGCCTCTCGCCAGATGAAAAATGATCCGACTCCCGCGCAACCCCGCCGGTTCAGGCCGCCAGTACCGCCTTGAAAGGACAGGCGGCGACACAGGCGCCGCATTTGACGCATTTCGTCCCGTCGATGGCGAAGGGCAGCTTGATTTTTCCGCTGATGGCCCCGACCGGACAGACGCGGGAACACTTGGAGCAGCCTTTGCAGGCAACAGGATCTATGGAGTAGCGTTTGAGTTTTTGGCAGGCTCCGGCGGGACACCTCTTATCCCGGATATGGGCGTCGTATTCGCTCCGGAAGCTGCGGATGGTGCTGACCACTGGATTGGCGGCGCTTTTGCCAAGGCCGCAAAGGGAAGTATGCGTGACGGTGTCGGCCAATTCCAGGAGAAGCTCGACGTCCCCTTCCCTTCCCTCTCCGGCCACGACGCGTTCGAGAATCTCCAACATCCGCCTCGTGCCCTCGCGGCAGGGAATGCACTTGCCGCAAGACTCGTTCTGGGTGAAGTTCATGAAAAAGCGGGCCAGCTCCACCATGCAGGCGTTGTCGTCCGTGACCACCATGCCGCCGGAGCCGATCATCGCCCCGATGCGCGTCAGCGAATCGAAATCAAGGGGAAGATCGAGATGCTCCTCGGTCAGGCAGGCGCCGGACGGCCCGCCGATCTGGACCGCCTTGAACGTGGCTCCGCCCCGCATGCCGCCGCCGATGTCGTATACGATCTGGCGAAGCGTCGTCCCCATCGGCACCTCGATGAGGCCGGTGTTCTCGATGTTTCCGGTCAGGGAAAAGTTTTTGGTCCCGGGGCTTTTCGCCGTGCCGTGTTTCAGAAAGGCGTCCACTCCGTCCCCGATAATGATAGGGACGGTGGCGAAGGTTTCGACGTTGTTCAGGACGGTCGGCATGTTGAACAGCCCGTGCTCCACCGTTCTGGGAGGCTTCACTCTCGGCATTCCGCGCTTCCCCTCGATGGAGGCGGTGAGGGCGCTGCCCTCCCCGCACACGAAGGCGCCGGCGCCGCGGTTGATATTGATGCGGAAATTGAAGCCGCTTCCCAGGATGTTCTTGCCAAGAATTCCCAGTTCCTCGGCCTGCTCCACCGCCCTCCGCAGCCGCGTCACGGCAAGCGGGTATTCGGCGCGGACGTAAATGTACCCTTCGTCCGAACCGCAGGCCCGCCCGGCGATAATCATCCCCTCCAGCATCAGGTGGGGGTCGCCCACCATCAGGCTGCAATCCATGAAGGCGCCGGGATCGCCTTCGTCGCCGTTGCAGACGATGTATTTCTTCTCCGCCTTCTGGCGCCGCACCTGTTCCCATTTTTTGCCGGTGGGAAAACCGCCGCCGCCGCGCCCGCGAAGGATCGATCGGGAAATGTCCTGTACAATGTCGTCCGGCGCCATTTCGAAAAGCGCCTTCTCCAGGGAGGAATATCCGCCGACGCTGATGAATTCAAGAATGGAGGCGGGATCGATATGGCCGCAGTTCTTCAATGTCAGGTGGGTCTGCCGGCTATAAAAGGGAATTTCATCCTGGCAGCGGCAGAGGAGTCCTCCCTTGCTGTAAGCGAGGCGATCAATGAATTCGCCGCCAACTATCGTCTTTTCCACGATTTCGGCGCAATCCTCCGGCTTCACGCAGGTGTAGAGATACCCAACGGGATCGACACGGACCAATACCCCCAGTTCGCAAAGGCCCAAGCAACCGCTTTTCCGGACTCCGACCGCCCTGCGATCCCCTTCAAGCTCGAATTCAAGGGAACAGGCGACGCCCTTTTCCCCCAGCGCCTTGGTAAAAGCGTCGAACACATCCTCGGCTCCGCAGGACATGCAACTGGATCCGGCGCAGACCAGAATCCGCTTTCCCCCAGCCTTCACCACATCCCGGCATTTCAGGCGAAGCTGCGTAAGATCGTCCCTGGTTTTAAGCGACATTATGCTCCTCTTCCCGTAATTTCGCGAGCAGGATCGAAGCCTTGTCCGGCGTCATTGCCGGATGCGCCTTTTCATTCACGGTAAGGACCGGCGCCAATCCGCAGGCGCCCAGGCAGGAAACGGTCTCGACAGTGAAGAGAAGGTCGTCCGTCGTCACCTTGATCCGGGAAAGACCGAGTTCGCCGCGCAGGCGCTCCAGGATGGGAATGGATTTGCGGACATGACAGGCCGTACCGTCACAGATCTTAATAACGTACTTTCCCTTTGGTTCCAGTGAAAAATTATCATAAAATGTTGCTACGGAATAAATCTGAGCTTCGCTGAGTCCCAAGCGCGAGGCCAATTTTGGAAAAGCCTCGCGGGGAATATACCGCCACTTTTCCTGAATCGCTTGCAGAATGGCGATAACAGCGCTCGATTTCGTTTCGTACCTGTCGATTATCCCGTCCATCACTTTCAAATCGATTGATGTCTCCATACCTGCCTTTCCATCCCGTTTTCACCTGCCGATGCCTCAATCAGATTCAAGTAATATTTCTTTAATTATAGAGGTTTTGGAGGGCGAGTCAATACTAAAGAGGAAAAATCGTTAAATTTTTCTTGATTAATTTCTTTAGATTCGTCGTCCCTGAAAAAATGAAAATGCGTCAACCGGCCAACCCGGCGGGCGACTGGTCAAGCCGCCAGGGCTGGTGAAGAGCGAGAAAATGGGGGAAAATGGTGATTTTCCCTGAAGTGACAAAAAAACCGACAATGAACCTCAGCAGCAACCTCAGGTTCCGACCAACCGCGCACAGCACCGCGTTGATCCGGTCGCCTTCAATGCCCCGGAGGGAGTTTCGTCCAAGACGGCCGTCGTTCTTCATGTGGCCGATTATCGGTTCTATCGCGGAACGCCGCCTGGCGTGGCGGCGCAATCCCAGCGTTCTGCCTGTTCGATTGCCCCGGAAAGAGTGTGGCCATCGCAGGGATTGCCGCGCAGACCCAAGGCGCCAATGACAAAACCTTCGCGGCTCGTCGTCGCGCAGGAAGCTTTGTTGCCGAATTCATATTTCTTGTGCGCCTTGCCCTCCGAAATGCATTCCACTTCCGGAGCGTGAATGCTGTAAATCTTGTTCTTGCCGTTCTTCTCCTGATTGTCAGGACGCGCCGCGAAGGCGAGAACCTCCGCGAAGAATTGCTCCAGAAACGCGTTTCCGGCGATTTTTCGGCCAATATCGCAAATCACCCGTCCCAGCATGGTTTTCAGGCGACGAACTTCGCGCATCGCCCGCTTGCGACCCTCACCAACGCCTTCCTGGATACGCGCCCATGGATCTGGCGCAATTCCCCCCCCCCCCGC
>JAITKH010000316.1 GCA_031278535.1 Planctomycetota bacterium
CCAGGCCGGAAGGAATGTGGTGTCCTGCCTTACATCTTGTTGACAATTTACATTGCATTTGCACAGTGCCCCCAAGCCGGAAAGCCATGCGGCAGATTCCGCCATTGGCAGCCGGTTCGGAGTCGGTAGAGAATGGCATTGACCATTTCTCTCCGAAAAATGCTCGGTTTACGACCCCTGGGAGACTTGCGGATCTCCTGCATGGTCTTCTCGAAAATGGCCCATTCGCCATCAGTCAAGTCGGTATCGTTCCGTTGGCGGCGCATAATTGCCCTCCGGAAAAAGTTGCTGCGCTCCGGATAACAATTCACGAATCATAATGTTGCGTTCAAGTTAATTTGTCTACAGGCTCTTAGGCAAGAAACGGCAGCCGCCGGAGAGCGTTCCGGGCCCGGCGCGGAAAACCGCCAAGCCATATATGCGCCAAAGCTTCCCAGAACCGCGCTCGCGAGCAAATCCGTGGGATGGTGACGGCCGAGGCAAAGCTTGGCAAGTCCCATCGCAACCGCCCACAAGCCACAGGCGGCGGAGAAAGGGCGATTCCCGAAGCGCCGCCCCAAGGCCGTGACGATGAAGATCGTTTCCGTCATGTGGTTGGGAGGGAAGGAATGTTGCGCCCGGTCGAGCGTCAAGGGGACGCATTCGCCCGCCACGCCGGGGCGCGGACGGCCGCCCCATATTTTCACCGCGTCGACGACCAGCAGAAGCATTATCGGAGTGGCGAGATGGCACAGGACAAAACGGAGTTCGATGGTCCGCCGCCGTCTTGCCGTCCGGTAAAAAATATGGGCGTATATGGCATAGAACGGGATATTGCCGTATCGGGAAAATCGGGGAAAGACGTCGGCGGCAAAAGGGTGGGAGGCGCGAAAAGTGCGGAAGAACGCGGCCGTACCCTCATCGCCCCCGGCAATGAGAAAACAAGCCGCCAGCGTGACGCGGAGCGGCGTCAGGCAGGAGAAGGGCCCGGCCAGCCGGCATGATTGTCGCCCGTCCGTACCCGTCCGGGCCCCCAAGCCCCCGTTTCGCGCCCGTTCCCCGGTATCAGTCACGTTCCATCCAGGCGACCGAAATAGCCAAGCCGCCGGCCTCGGCGACGAGCGTCCCTTCCAACTCGACCTTGGAGCCACTTCCATAACTGCGGTTCACCGCCCCCACGAGAGGAACTTCGCCCGCGCCGGTGCGAAGAATTGCGCGATCTCCAGACAAATCCAAAATGCCCTCGCTCTCCAACGGCGGCTTGCCGGGGCGGGGCGGATGGCGTTCCAGTGAAAATTCCCGCATCTCCATTTCCGCCCCCTCCGCGCCCTGCCCGACGAGTCCTTTGATTTCGACCCAGTTATCCGTCCGCGACCGCCATTCCGGGGCGTTCAACCCGACGACGAGGATGGGGAGTCCGCTTTCGGGTACGCACCAGACCACTTCGTGCCCCGCCGAATTCATGCCAATCACGATTTTCCCCTCGATTTCGGCCAGGAACGGCAGGGGGGATCGCGGCCCCGGCTGGCCGGCGGCGGCGATGCCGAAAATTGCGGAGAGGAACAGGATTGAAAGCATTTGCCTCATGTCGCACATCCTTTCCCAAGCGGGTGTTACAAGACCCTTAGCGAATGCCCCGCTCGCCGGCGGGGGGTGATGGCGGAATGTCCCCGGTCCATCCGGTTTCCACTTTTTCGTCCAACCGGATGATTCCGCATTCAATGACGCCCGCCGGGAAAGCCGCGCCGAGCGGAAGTTTTTGGGGTACGGCGCCGACCCTTCGCCGGCTCTCGCAGACATATATCCCGATTAAGGAGCCGGAATGCAAGCGCAGTTACAAAATATTATAACTTTTTTCGTCGTGCACAGTACTTAAAAATCTTTAAAGGTCCGCATACATTCAGCCGGCAAAATATTCCCGTCCCGACAAACGCGCCGCAATAATCCCCGGACGGAATGGCATGCGCCGGCCGGACGCGTTTTGCGTACATTTCCCGCGGCAACCTGTTCCGATTTCACAATCATATTTCCGGCAAAGAGTTGACAAACAAGGCATCTGCTCAATATTTTCCCCGGCGGAACCGATATCCAATCAGTCGCCCTGTTCGTTTTGGAAAAGACGGAGATGGCGATATGTTTGGCAAGGAGATTGCGTTAAAAACATTGAACCAACCGGCGGGTATGCCGGATTCGCGCGGAGGAAAAATATGGGCCTTTCACAAAGTCTTTACACCGGCTATTCCGGCATGTCCACGCACCAGCGCTCGCTCGACAATACCGGCAACAATCTGGCCAACATCAACACCGTCGGTTTCAAGAAAAGCGAGTTTCTCTTCTCAAACCTCTTCGCCAAGGCCATAACCGGGGCGACGCCGGAGGAAGACACGCACGGCTCGTACGCCGGCATCAATGTCGGACTGGGAACGACCACCGGGGCGATTCTCAATAATTATCGCCAGGGGCCGGTCGAAACCACCGGCAATCCCCTTGACGTTGCGATTAGCGGAAATGGCTTCTTTATCGTCCAGACGTCTTACGGCACCGCGCTCACCCGGAACGGGTCCTTCTACCTCGACCACACGGTAAATCCCCGTGAACGTCTTCTCTGCGTGGGCGATGGTCTCCTGGTCCAGGGCTGGATGGCCGAGAACGGCGTGGTAACGCCAAGTCAGACCATCGGCCGCATCGCCATTCCCGCCATCGGGGATATCCTGCCGGGACAGGTTACTTCCAGGATTGATCTTGCCGGAATCCTGCCGTCCAATCAATCCGGCGGCGATTTCAATGGCGCGGAAACCGCTTCGATGGAATTGAAAGGAAACCTCCAGGATGGGGAAAACCGCATCCGGACCAGCATTTTCGCTTCGATCAGCGAGAGCGGCGGCGCCTCGTCCGCACAGGCCCGGATAGAAGAGGTACACGTCGAGATCGTTCTCTCCGGCCCGACCCTTTCCGCCGATGGCGCCGCAGAACAATTTTCCTGGTCCATGGCTACGGTGGACTGGCCGAAAGCGGGAGATCCTCCTGTCCTCCTGTATCCGACCGGTTCCGGGGACAGTTCCGGAGCGGAAATGATCGGCTTCCTGACAGCAGATTCGACAATCCTCCGTCGCGGCGCCGGCCAGGCGACGGGCGATCTTGTCCGATCCGGTTCGATTGCGGCGACGAGCGTCACGACAAACGCCGAGGGCGCCGCTGTTACCGCCGCCCTGACGCTG
This sequence comes from Planctomycetota bacterium, assembly GCA_031278535.1. GTDB lineage: Bacteria > Planctomycetota > SZUA-567 > SZUA-567 > SZUA-567 > JAJBSZ01. The sequence continues at coordinate 3,198 of JAITKH010000316.1, forward strand.
GCCGGCGGCCTGACGCTCGACGTCTCCCGTCTCACCCGCCTGGCCAATGCCCCGGGAGACGGGACGCTGGAGACCTGGCACGTCGACGGCAATCCCCAGGGAAGCATGGCAAGAACCGTCACCATCTATGACGAATATACCGCTTTTGTCGAGTCGACAGATGCAGACGGAAACACGGTGTATACACCCGAACGCCGGGTACAGGCGAGGGAAAACACCTTGTTCTTCAGCCATACGGGCGCTGGTGAAACCGGTTCGGAATGGGCCTGGCGTTCCTCAGTTGACGGGGCGTCCGGCGCTCTTCTCTTCAATACGGCGGGCGATCTGGTCTCCGCCACCCAGCCGCAGGGGGGAATCGTTTACGGGTTCGGCAGCATGCGAAACATCAATTACCAAGGGTCGCTCCAGGCGGCGTCCCAGGACGGCTATTTCGACGGCTACCTCCAGGACATAACAATCGATCAGAACGGCAAGATATTCGGCCACTATTCGAACAATGTTTCGGAAGTTCTGGCCATGCTGGCCATGGGGACGGTCCCGAATCCAAGCGGCCTCCAGGGCGTCTCCGGAACGCTGTTTTACGCCAGCC
>JAITKH010000323.1 GCA_031278535.1 Planctomycetota bacterium
CCGGAAGCGCCGTGGACTTGTAGAAATGCCCGGCCATATGCAGTTCCGACGACGGATTCAACAGCCGGCAAATCATCAGTATCAGCGACGTCAGATTCCAGGCCACCGCTTCATCGCCACCTGGCAAGGCATCGGCAAGAAAGTTGTCAAGACCGGGAAGCTTCAGCAAATGCATCGCCAGCCATGGCCCGCCGAATCCCCGGGGATTCTCCACCCGAACCTCCTTCGCATCTGTCTCCGCCCATTCGGCATCAGGCTCCTCATCCGGGAAAAGGCCGCCTCCCTTGGCGGGAGGATTCCCCTCGGCCGCATGCTTCACTCCTCGCCGCATCTTCTCGGGCATCTCGCCGAGATACCCGACTACACGCCGCCGCGGACCTTTCCCGGTGCGGCATGACTCCACCAATGCCCAGTAGGCGTGGCGTTTTCCATTCTTGCGGCGATAACACGGTCGAATAAACATGGCCACCGCATTGTATCCGCCGCTTCCACCCTGAAAACCCCCAAGGTCTTCACTACACGGACTCGCAAAAAATCCCCCTGGTGACTGGTAAGGACTTAGAGAGATAAACATGGCAAATTTGACTCAAAAAACCGCAAAAAAAACTTTTGCTGTCGAACTTGGGCTAGAAAATAACGTTGCGGCGGCAGGGCTGCGGAGGGAGGGAAAAGAAGGCGAAAGATGTTCGCCAAGAGAGAAATTGCCGAATAAAAACAAGACCTGAAATTTATACTGCCGGCGGCGTAAAACTGTGGTTTTCGACCCGGGGGCTATTTTCACAGTTCCAATCCGCGATCAGTATGAAATCCACGTCAGAATGAATTGAATATCGCCCTGAGGAATCGTCTTTCTTCCATGCCCCGGAAAGCTTCCCGCCACTGACCCAACGGGAATGCCTCGCTGATGAACTGCCGGTAATCAAGCCGACCGAGTCCGGCCAGGCGAAGCACCCGATCCCAACTCTCGGTATCATAGCCGAGGTGACCAACGATCTCCAACCCCTTCCGCATGGCGGGGTCCAGATTCACCGGTTGCCTGCCCGTCCAGCCCACCTTGACAATCCGGCCAAGCGGCCGGGAAACGGCGATGGCATCGGCCAGAACATCGCCCCCGGAGGAGGCGTCCACGATCAGATCGGCCTGATCGCGGCCGATGGCCGACTCGATCGCCTTCGCCACTCCCGGAGTTTCACGATAGTTGACGATGGAATCCGCCCCCAGCCGCTTGCCGCATTCCAGGCGGTTCGCATTTCCGCCCACGAGAACGATCCGGGCGGCCCCGGCAAGTTTCGCCCACGCCACGATGAACAGGCCGATGGCGCCGGGACCGAAGACGACGAGATTGTGGCCCAGTTGCAGCCCACCTTCCTGGATTACGGCGTAATAGGCATTGGCCGAAGGTTCGAGGATGGCACCCTCTTCAAAAGTAAGGTTGTCGGGGAGGCGCCTGAGGCTCTGGGGATAGATCCGCAGCACCTCCCCGGGAATTCGCACAAATTCAGCGAAACCGCCGTCCACCTTGCCACCGATAAGCTTCCGTTCCGGGCAGTTGAGGAATTTCCCGGAGCGGCAAGCGTGACATTCGCCGCAAACATACCCTGTATTCTCGCTCACCACCCGATCGCCCGGTCGCCAGCGGACGACGTTTTCTCCAACCTTTTCTACCACCCCGGAAAATTCATGTCCAATGATCACCGGCGTAACGGTACTCGCGGTTCGGCAATGGATGCGCTCGACATCCGAACCACAGATGGCCGCAGCCTTAACCCGGATCAGGACATCGTCCCGTTCCAGGACAGGCGTCGGCACGTCCCGGATTTCCAGGCAACCGTCCCTGAATTCATAAAAAACCAGTGCTCTCAAGCCTTCCCCGTTCTATTTCTCGCGATCCAGAATTGCCTGAAATTTGGCATTGGCGCTGTTCGCGACCGCCTTAAAATCCTTGCCTTCTATGGAAGCGGTCACGGCATCTCCGATGATGTCGCGCGCCTCGCCCACCGCAACCACGACCGGTCGATCATAGGCCACGCCGTCAGCCGAATCGGCCACCGCCTTGGCCCAATCGGGCTGGAAATTCTTGATGCCGTCCGGGCTATTCCAGACGGAATTCCGGGCGCACTGAACGCCGCGCTCGCCCTGTATGAAGGTGATGCCGGCCTTATTGGTCATGAATTCTATGAATTTCCAGGCTGCCTCTTTATTGGAACTGCCGCTGTATATCCCGATGCCCCAAGCGGTGACATTATACATCCTGGCGCCTTTCGGCCCCTTGGGAAAAACGGTAACGCCGGTCTTGTCGGCGACAACGGATTTGGCCGGATCCAGCATGTTCGGGAATATCGAGCTGGCGTCGGTATAAAAGACGGCCTTGCCCTGCGAGAAAACCGCCACCGCCTGCGGCCAGGACATGTTGAGGACGCCGCCCGGCCCGTATTCGCGGAGGAGGGTGCCGTACATATCCATGGCGGCCAGCGCCTCGGGGGCATTCACCGTGGCCTTGCGAGTGGCCTGGTCGTACCAGTCGCCGCCGTGACTGTAAGTGGACTTTTGGAAATTATGTGGTTGTAACGGA
>JAITKH010000324.1 GCA_031278535.1 Planctomycetota bacterium
CCGGAAAACCGGCGTCGCTGCGGACAGGCGCCACCAAATCGCTTAATGGAGTGTTGTATTCCAGGGAATTCAACATCGGCTGCATGTCAGGAACCCGGGAATACGATATGGGCGAAAGATCGGGAAGCGGCGCCGACACCAAACCAGCATCCTGGGCCGGATTTCCCGCATCCCCCGGAAGTGAACGGAGCACGGATCCGGCGTCGACGGGAACAAGATCGTTTTCCGTCGCCGTCGGCAGAGGATTGGAAACTAGGCGCGGGGAATATCCAACGGGGAACGCCAGATTCCTGTTCCCCACACCGTCAATAAAGGAGGGTGCGGGAATCGGCCTGGAGGAAACCTCGGCTTCGGGACCGGTTTCTGCCGGGAAAGGGATTCGGCCATGTTCCTCTTCCCGCAAGCCGGCCGGCCTCACTCCGGCCGAAGCGGCTGTCGGGACCGGCAGACCCGACTCGGGGACGCCGGCGATGGGACCGATGCCGCTGTCCACCATCACCATGTCGTCCGGATTCATTTGCGGTACTATCCAAGGCGGCTCGGGATCCCTGTTCCACGAGAAGGGATTGAGTTTCAAGTTGCGTAAATTATGCCTGAACCAGCTCTCCTCCGGGGGAATCGCGATATTTCCCGCCAGGGTCATCGCTTCCTCGGCCTGCGGGGTGTTCGGATATCGGCGTACCACCTCCCGGTAAAGGAATTCTGAGGATTTGACAGCTGCACGAGTCCCCATGCTCCGATACTGGGCCGCCTGTTCCATCATTTTGGCCGCCTCCACTTCGGCCAATTGCCGAATGGATTCGTCCACGTCGTCCACTCCGTCGCCTCCAGCGGCGTCCGGCCCGATCCGTCTGCCCGCCTCCAATTCCCGCAAGGCGTCAAGCTGTTCCTGGAGTTCCTTGGGACTGGCCTCTCCCACCAATGAATCGCAGCGGGTAATGCCAAGAACCGCCCGCTGGACAATCAATTCGTCGGCCCGGGGAAATTCGTCCCGAACCGTCTCGAAAGCGGTCCGGGCGGCGTTGATTTCCCCGATGAACAAATTCCCTTCGCCCCTGACAAGATATGCCTCGGCGGCGGAAGGGCCATAGGGATCGTGTTCGATAACCGCGTCCACGATTTCCATGGCGCGGCGGACATTCGCCTCCCTCCCATCCCTTTCGTTTCCGGAAAAGAGATCCGGCGTTTGCGACACCATCATCTTCTTCGCAATCGAGAGTTCAATCGCCAGCAGATCGGACATGCGGCCGGAATTGGGATAGGTCTGGATGACCTGTTCAATCGCCTTGTAGGATGTGTAGTAATTCTCCATTTCGAAGAGACAGCGGGCAAGGCGCTGCAGGCCGATGCCGGCTTCCTGCGAACTCGGGAAGTGCTGCACCAACAGAAAATACTGCCGGGCGGAATCCATGAACTCGCCCCCCTGCTCCAATTCGTAGGCATGGGCCAACTGCTCCCTGGCGGTGGGACGGGAAGCCCCTGCCCCCATGACCCAGCCCTGCCCCCGCGTCCATTCCCATTCGCCGGCCGCCCGCGCCTCCGGCGCCGAAACCGAAACCAGGAACAAGACAAGGGCGATGAAATGCGCCAAAGCGGTACGCATGACAATCCTCCCAGGCAAGCCGGCAAACGCCATTCCAGCCGCCGGCACAATATTCCGGCGCCGGTTAAGGCTCGGAAATTCCCTCCGTACCATCCTGTCGCTCGACAATGATCGATCCTCCGGGGAACAATCCCTCTTCATCGCCATCCCGCCGGCCGTTCCAGCCGGACGTTATTGGAAAACGGCTGCCGTCGGAAAGCGTCATGGGGGGCTCGATTCCCATACCCCTGAGAATGCCGGCCGCCTCGCCGGCTTGTACCGTGCCGGGAAAATGCGACACCACATCGCCAAGCAGAAAAACCGCGGCATCGCGGCTTTTCCGCACCCGCACGTTCTTCAGGTATTCCTTGGCATGGCGCAGTTTCGTTTCGGCCTCCATGTCGTTGGCGACAGCCACCGCTCGACGCCGCCTCTCCTCCGCCTCCTCCGACAAGCCGACATCGGCCCGCTCCACGTCGTCCATAATGGAACCCAAATCACTCCTCGCCGCCTCGGGCAATTCGGCGGAATAGCGGCGCATGACCATTTCGGCAAGGGACGATCTGGCCTGCATGGCCGATTCGCTCTCGGGATAGTATTCCACCGCCTGGCGATAGAATTTCTCCGCCGCTTCCCAGTCCCTGTCCATGGCCGCCGCATCGCCTCGGCGCAACAGGGCAAGCGGAGCGTCCGCGGCGGCCGGCTGGTTGAAGATGGCGGCGGCATAAACCAGGGACGCGGCTTGATACCCGGTCAGAATCTCTCCGCTGGAACTCGCATCGGGAACTCTAGCCTCGCCCAAACGCCACAAATGCTCGCCTATGAACATCTCAAGCCGTATCCGGCCCGCCACTTCGCTCCGGTCGAACTTGCCTGGAAAGGATCGTTCAATAGCGTCAAACGCCTTCCACCAATTGCCGCGCCGGTATTCGCACCTGGCTATGCCGTACCAGGCTTCTTCCCGCGCCTCGTTCCCGGCGTCGGCCATGGCCACAATATCGGCATAAGCGGAAACGGCCTTGGCGATTTGATCGGCAAAAAGCGCGTCGTCGCCGGTCCTCTTCGCTTCAATGGCGGCAGCCTCGCTTCCCTTGGCAAGGGCGAAGAAAGGCGCCAATTGACGGATGCTCATGCCGGGTACGACCGAACGGCTGGAAGGATAGCCTGGCACTTCCGGCTCCGTCAGGAAAGACTCGTCGATTTCCGGCAAGAGCACTCCGGGAATCTCCGCATCGTCCAGCGGCGGATCGAAATACTCCGCGGGCAGGTTGGCCGCGGGCATCGAAATGGTCACATCCGACAGGACGCCGCGGCCCGCCCGCAGGGCCGGTCCCGGCGTCCCGGCCGCTTGTGCCGCCGGGACGCCGCCCTCGATCGCGGCTTCCCCTCCCGCCGGACGATCGACCGTTTCGGGAGGCTCCAGCGCCCGGCGGGTCGCCTCCCCGTCCCCGGTTTCAACAGGGGGAAGGTATTGGTAGCCGTCCGCGCTCAGGCCGTCCAGAAGTTCCGGCGGCGGCGGCAACGGCGGCGGAACGTTCAGATCCGCGGCGGGCGCGCCCTGAAGAACCGCAACGAGAATGCATGCGGAAATCCCTGTCGCCATCCTCTTCGACCGGCGTAGCCAATCGTCCAGATTCACAATGCGCCTCCAGGGGGATTAGCGGGAGACTCTCCCCTTCCGAACCGAAAAAATCCTGGTTACCAGGACGAAGAACAACGGGACGAAGAAAATGCCGAGCAGCGTGTTGGTGATCATGCCGCCGGTGATGCCGATGCCGATGGCATTCTGGGCGCCGGAGCCGGCGCCGCGGCTGAAAGCGAGCGGCAGGACGCCCAGGATGAAGGTAAACACCGTCATCATGATGGGGCGCAGGCGCAAACGGCATGCCTCGCGGACTGCGGCAATGACATCCATGCCCTCTTCCTCGTTCAGGGTTCTGGCGAACTCGACGATGAGGATGGCGTTCTTGGCCGCCAGCCCGATAATGGTGAGGAAACCGACCTGGAAATAGATGTCGTTCGACAGATGGTAGACAAGGGCCGCCCCCGCCACGCCGAGAATGCCTATCGGTATGGAAAGGATGATGGAGATGGGGATGGTCCAGCTTTCGTACAGCGCGGCGAGGAAAAGGAAGATGGCCAGAATCGACAAGGCGTAGAGGGCCGCGATCTGCTCGCCCACCTGCCGCTCCTGGTAGGACAGGCCTGTCCAGTCGAGAGTCACGCCGGGGATGGTCCGGTTGACCTCGCGCATAATCTCCTCGCAGGCGAGCATTGCCTGGCCGGTGCTCACCCCCTGCACCGCGTCCCCCATGATCTCGACGGAAGGCAAACCGTTGTACCGCTCGAGACGGGGGGAACCGTAAATCCATTCGCCGGACACCAGCGCCCCGAACGGCGTCATCTTCCCGAGGCCGTTGCGGATATACCATCTGTCGAAATCTTCCGGCAGCATCCGCGCCCCCGCCTCCGCCTGGATGAACACCTTCTTGACCCTGCCCTTGTGCAGAAAGTCGTTGACATAGCGGCCTCCCCAGCCGTTTGTCAGCATGTCGTGGATATCGCCCAGGGCCACGTTGTGCGACCAGGCCTTGGCCATGTCCACGGTGATCTTGTATTGGGGAGTGTCCGACTTTCCGTTGTGCCGGACATTCCGGATGAGATGGGCATAGCGGGGAGAGTTGGCGATGGCGAGGAAGGCGTCCTTCGCCCGCATCAGTTCGACATGGCCGATGTCGGCCATGTCGATCATCTGCAGATCGAAACCGCCCGCGAAGCCGAGTTCCATGACCGCCGGGGGAACGATGGGAAAAACGACCCCTTCGCGGATTTCCATAAAACGCCGCATGGCCCGGGCCTGGAGGGCTCTGACCCTGAGATCGGGCCGTTGCCGCCGCGACCAGTCGGTCAGGCGAATAAACGCCATGGCGGAATTCTGGCCCTGGCCCGAGAAGCTGAAGCCAATCACATAAAACACCGCCTCGACCGACTCCCTCTCCTCATTGAGAAAATATTCGGCCACGCTCCGGGCCAGCGCCCGGGTACGGGACATGGTGGCCCCGGCCGGGAGTTGTATTTCCACCAGCAGCGTGCCCTGATCCTCGTCCGGCAGGAAAGCGGTGGGAATATGCCGGAACGAATACAGCATGGCGGCGACAATGAGGATGTAGACAAGGGAGTAGCGAAACCACCTGCCGGTCATCCGGCCGACAATCGCCACGTAGAGCCGGACGCATTTGGCGAAATTGCGGTTGAACCAGCCGAATATCCCCGTTGTCGCCTCGCCTTTTTCGAAATCCCTGGGATGCAGGATGGTGGCGCACAGCGCCGGCGTCAGGACGACGGCCACCACGATGGAGAGGATCATGGCGGAAC
>JAITKH010000417.1 GCA_031278535.1 Planctomycetota bacterium
ATATGCTCAATTTGCAAAACTTCAGTTGAAACCGACCTCCGATGCCGAAGGGGAATTCACTTCCCCGTAAAGTCTCTATCAAAGATTGAGACTTTACGGAACACTAGGCCGCCGCCGCGGCCACAAAGGCCTTGAACAACGGGTGGGGATCGACGGGCCGGCTGCGGTATTCCGGGCGAAATAGTACCCCGACGAACCAGGGATGGCCTGGAAGTTCGAACGCCTCGACCAGCTGCGAATCCGGATTCACCCCCGAGACGACGAGCCCGGCCCGAGCCAGGCGATCCAGCATGATCGGATTCAGTTCATATTCGTTCCGGTGGCGTTCCCGGATATATTCGGCGTCTCCGTAGGCCCGGCGGAGCAGGCTTCCACCGGCCAGGGCACAGGCGTAGAGCCCCCGCCGCCCCCTGAATCCCCCCATTCTTTCATGGGTGGGATGGCGTTCGGCGTCCATCCGGGCCATCACGGCAAGCGACAGATCGGATACTCCAGGCGGGATATCAGGATGCCCGGCGTCGGCGATGCCGGCGGCATTCCGGGCGAATTCGAGAGCTGCCAGTTCCATGCCGAATCCGGTGGCAAGCAGGGGGATCCGGTTTTCCCTGGCCCAGCGGATGGCGAGAAGCGTTCCGGCGCAGCCGATCCGCCCCGCCCCGGAGGGAACGATCACGCCGGCCACGCCGGCCAGCAGGCTCTCGACATTGCCCGGATTGATCCGCTCGGAATCCGTCTCGCGCCGGACAACCCGGACGCGGTTGGCCACGCCGCCGTGGAACAAGGCCTCCGTCACCGACTTGTAACTGTCGCTGCCCGACTGGAGAGAGCCGGCCACGGCGATTTCCACCGTCCTTTCCGCCATCGACGCGACGGCGAGCATCTCCTCCCAATCCCTAAGGTCGGGCCGCGCCTCCGGCAGTCCAAGGCGGTCGGCGATCAGCCTGTCCGCCCCCTGATCGCGGAGCATGATCGGCACCTCGTACACCGAGACCTCCACGTTCCGCTCATCCAGGACCGCTTCGCGGCCGACGTTGCAGAACATGGCGATTTTCTCTTTCACTGCTTCGGGTATTTCGTTTTCGGCGCGGCAGATGATGATGTCGGGCTGGATGCCGTATTCCCGGAGCTTCTGCACCGAATGCTGGGTGGGTTTCGTCTTGATCTCCCGCGAGGCTTTGAGAAACGGCACCATGGTGATGTGCACGAACAGCGTGTCCCCCTCGGCCCGCTCCAGGGAAAACTGCCGGAAGGCTTCGATAAACGGCATTCCCTCGATGTCGCCGACCGTGCCGCCAAGCTCGACCATCACCACGTCCACTCCCGGAGCCTCCAGGCGGGTGAAGGTTTCCTTGACGGCGTCGGTGATGTGGGGCACCACCTGCACGGTGCCGCCCCCATAGACGCCGCGCCGCTCGCGTTCGATCACCGTCTGGTAGATCCGCCCAGTGGTGATGTTGGAAAGGCCGTTAAGCCGTACGCCGGCGAAACGCTCGTAATGGCCGATGTCCAGATCCACCTCGGCCCCGTCGTCGGTGACATAGACCTCGCCGTGCTGCCTCGGATCCATGCCGCCCGGATCGACGTTGATATAGGGATCGAGCTTGAGCATGGCGACGTTGAGGCCGCGGCGCCGGAGCAGGAGGCCGACCGAGGCGGAAGCCAGACCCTTTCCGACCGACGACACCACGCCGCCGGTGATGAAAATGAATTTGCTCATGCCGGCCCCCCGCTCAGGAATCGCGCCGCTTCGGCCGAAAGTCGCCTCCGGCCCCGAAACATTTTCCGCAACCATCTTCGGGCGGAACGTTCCCACCCGCCGGATCATTCCGCCCGGCCCCGCGTCCCGTCATTCCTTCCAGGTGACGCTCATGGCCCTGAGCCGCGTCACCACGTCCGGCATGGCGGAAACAAGCAGCTTCGCATCTTCCTCCGTGGTTTCGTGGCTGATGGAAACGCGGATGGAGCCATGGGCCCGTTCCACCGGAACGCCGCAGGCAAGGAGGACGTGCGATGGCTCGAGGCTGCCGCTGGTACAGGCTGAACCGGACGACACCTGAATCCCGGCCATGTCGAGATATCCCAGGATCGCCTCGCCCTCCGCCCCTTCGACGCACACAGACAGGATGTTGGGAATGCGATCAACGGGATCGCCGTTCCGGTGAATCTTGACAATCGCCCCAGACAAGCCTTTCCACATCGCCTCCACCAGGGCGGCTTGCCGCGGGCCGTCGTTGAGGCGCCCGGCCGCCAGATCGGCGGCCTTTCCCATGCCCACCGCCCCGGCGACGTTTGAGGTGCCGGCCCGGCGCCGGTTTTCCTGGCCGCCGCCGTGCACGAAAGGAGCAAGGCGGGATCCCTTCCTGAGATACAGGGCGCCGATTCCCTTGGGGCCATGGAATTTGTGGGCCGAAAGACTGAGGGCGTCGATCCCGAGCTGATCGGCGTCAAGGGCAATTTTCCCAACCGACTGACAGGCGTCGGTGTGAAAGGGAACCCCGGCTTCGCGGGCAATGGCGGCCAGGCATTCGATGGGTTGCAGCGTTCCGATTTCATTGTTGGCGTGCATGATGGTGACAAGGCCGGTGTCGGGCCGAATGGCTTTTTCCAGATCGCCCGGATCGACTTTGCCGGTCCTGTCGACCGGAAGGATGGTGAAATCGCCATAGCCGTTTTTCTTCAGCCATTCGAGTGGTTCAAGAACGGCGTGGTGCTCAATGGCGGAAGTGACGATATGCGGCCTCTTTCCTCCCAATACCGTCCCTTGGATCATCCAATTGTCCGACTCGGTGGCGCCGGCGGTGAAGAACACCTCCTCCGGCGACGCGCCTATCAAGGCTGCCAGCTTTTCCCTCGCGTTCTCCAGGGCCAAGCGGGCCTGGCGTCCTAATTCGTAGTATTGGGAGGCGGCGTTTCCGAATTTTTCACAAAAATACGGTTGCATCGCCTTGAACACCTCCGGATCGACCCGGGTAGTGGCGGCATTGTCCAGGTACACCATTTTGCGTTCTTCCATGATTTATCCTTTCGCTTCCGCGCCTGCCTTTGTTGGCGGGCGTATTATCCGCATTTTTGCGGAAAAGAGCAAGCGCGGGCGCACGGAACCCGGGCAATTTCTTTTGTGCCATATTCGGGCATGGCGAAAGTCTCGCCGTTTATACTTGTATTTACCTATGATATATATGGATTTGGACGTTTCCACAAAATCAGGAGAGGTCAGGCGGACATCCGCACTTTCATGAGAATGGAAGAGAGAAGACCGCCGACAAACAAGAAAATGAACAGGGTGAAATCGGAATGAATCAAGCCGAAGATTATGGCGGGAATGAAAACGACAGCCGCCGCCGGATTGGAATTATCGTACCTGAATTTGCGCATGGAGCAATTGAGCCGCCAAGTTCCCAATTTACAGCCTGTTACCCAAGCGCCGGCGTGGCGCGGACTCTTTCGGACGACCAGGCATGCTTTCGCATCTTCTCGACGACCCAACGGATGGTTTTGGCCAGCGTGCCGCGAAGCACGGAGCGGCAGGCGCCGCCGATGTCTGTTGACACGGGATGTTTGAATATTGAAACGGTACAAAATGTTCTTGCAACGACTTCGCACGAAGTCAGGACGATGCTGAAGCAGTCTCCATTTTTCTTCCCATGCAAAGCCGTCGACGGTAAGGAGGGCGTCAGGTCCGGCGGCGCACCAGGACCACCAGGCTGCCCGGTTCGACGGGAAAACGATCCTGGCTCCGTCCGACGTTCGGGGCGGAACTCTCCGACTCATGGATGTCCTCGGGCGTGGAGCGCGACGTGTCGACGACTTTCCGCCAGTCGCCTCCCCGGTCGGGAACGGCGAAATGCCGCCATTCGTCCGAGGCGTTCGCCATGATCATGAAGTCGTCGTCCGTCCGTCCGTCCGTCCGGGCGGTTTGGCCGCCGTCGAGGACACAGGCGAGCCAGCGGGCGTCGACCGACCAATTGGGCTGATTCTCCTGCTCGCCCTGCCAGAGTATGCCGCCGCCCTGGCCGAAAAAGTTGCGCCGCCGGAAAGCGGGGTGCCGGCGGCGAAAGGCGATCATCAGCCTGACGAAACGGACGAGGCCGGCATTCCTTTCCGCAAGGCTCCAGTCCACCCAGCTGATCTCGTTGTCCTGGCAATAGGCATTGTTGTTGCCAAGTTGGGTGCGGGCGAACTCGTCTCCTCCCAGGAGCATCGGCACGCCCTGGGACAGGAAAAGCGTGGCCAGGAGATTGCGCATCTGGCGTTCCCGTTTCCGCCGGACGCCCGCGTCCCCGGTCGGTCCCTCGACGCCGAAATTCATGGAAAAGTTGTTGTTTTCGCCGTCCTGGTTGTTTTCGCCGTTGTCATCGTTATGCTTTTGGGCGTAGCTTACCAGGTCGTTCAGGGTAAAGCCGTCGTGGGCGGTTATGAAGTTTATGGAAAATCCCGGACGGCCGCCGCCGTCGCGCCGATACAAATCGTCCGAGCCGCAGAGGCGGCTGGCGAAACGGCTGACCATGCCCTTATCGCCCCGCCAGAAGCGGCGGACGTCATCCCGGTAATACCCGTTCCATTCCGACCAGCGCCCGTAGGAAGGGAAATTCCCCACCTGGTTCAGGCCTGCCGCGTCCCAGGCCTCGGCGATGAGTTTCACCCTGGCGAGAATTGGGTCCCGCGAAATGGACTCGAGCAGCGGCGGATGCGAAAGAACGTCGCCGTTCACGTCCCGCCCGAGAATGGAGGCGAGATCGAAACGGAAACCGTCCACGTGCATTACCGCCGTCCAGTAGCGGAGGACGTCCAGGATGAAGTACCGCACCAGCGGGTGGTTGCAGTTGAAGGTGTTGCCGCAACCCGAGAAGTTGCGATACTTCCCGCGGCTGTCCAGCATGTAGTACGTGGGATTGTCCAGTCCGCGGAAGGAAATGGTCGGCCCCCGCTCGTCCCCCTCGGCGGTATGGTTGAACACCACGTCAAGGTACACCTCGAGGCCGGCGCCATGGAAGCGCCGCACCATCTCGCGGAATTCGTTCATCGCGCCGGCGTCGCCGCTGTCGGCGGCGTAGCCGGTGTTGGGGCAGAAGAAGCCGATGGGCGAATATCCCCAGAAATTGAGGAGCGGCAAGCCGGTTCGGGGATGGCGGCGCATATTCTCGTTTTCGTCGAACTCGAAAACGGGCATCAGCTCGACCGCGGTCACGCCCAGTTCCTTCAGATACGGAATCCTGTCGGTCAGGCCGATGAAAGTGCCGGGCCGCGCCGCGCCGGAAGTCGGATGGACGGTGTACCCCCGGACATGCAGTTCGTAGACAATCGTATCCTCCAGCGGCGTGAGAAGGGGAGCGTCCCCTCCCCAGTCGAAGGTGCGCGGCGAGGAGATGCGGCAGCGGCGAAGGTTCAGGGCCGGACCGCCGCCCGCCGGACGGGAAAGGGTCGGCCTCCCCCAGGGCTCGACGCCGGAAAAGGCCCGGGCGTACGGATCGAGCAGCGGCCGTCCCTTGTCATAATACAGGCCGGCGGCCGGATTCATGGGGCCGTCGGCCTTCCACACGTACCTGAGCGCCAGCAATTTTTCGGGATTGGCGTCCAGCACCCGGATGTGCCAGACGTCGCCGGTGCGGTTGAGCCCGGGATCGAGGTCTATGCCGACGGCGGCGGCGCCGGAGTCGTCGGCGAAAAGTTCCAGCCGCATGCCCACGGCCCGGCTGGCGACAATGGCGAAGTTGGCGCCCCAGGCGGTAAGGCTGGGTCCGAACGGCAGCGGACTCCCCCGATCAAAACGGAAAGGGCCGGCGACGCAGACATCCTTGTCGGCGGCAGGCTTTCCTTCCCGCCGGAAAATAGCCGTCAGGCTGTTGGCTATGGTTTGGTAAGACATGGCGATTTTCCCGTTTCGCAATCAAAACCGGTTCCAGTGGTCTGAAAAGGCCGACGTTACGAATGCCGAAGTCCGTTTACTCCGGAATCGACTTCCGACGCCGAAGGGGAATTTGCCAAGAAATCCCCGGAGACAGAAGCCGGATAAACCGGGGACAATCACCGCGAAGTCTCAAGCAAAAATCGGGACTTGGCGGAGCGCCAGCCGCGACAGGATGAATTCCGCCACCTCTTCCGGCGAAAAACCGCCTTCCGCCCGGCAATCGCCGATGCGGCGGGGCAGGATCAGGGTCAGGCCGGCCGAGGCCGATTTCTTGTCCTTTTCCAAGGCGGAACAGAGCCTGGCAACGGAAATGCCTTCCCGCCAGTCAGCGCCGGCGCCGGCGGGGGGCGGCAGATCGGACAGGCGGCCGGGAATGCCGAACCGCCGCAGGACGGCTGCCGTCCGCTCGGCCTGCCCGGAATCGGCCAGTCCACTGGCGGCCGCGAACTCCGCCGCCAGGATCATGCCCATGCCCACCGCTTCGCCATGCAGGAGCGACCCGTCGTAACCGGCCAGAGCCTCCAGGGCATGGCCGAAGGTATGTCCGTGATTCAGGAGGGCGCGGCGGCCGACGTCCCGTTCGTCCCGGCCCACAATGTCGGCCTTCATCCGGCAGCAATGCGCGACGATTTCCGCAAGCGGCGCCGGATCGCGCCGGAGAAGCGATTCCGGCGAAGCTGCCAGGCGCTCGAAAAAATCGGCGTCGGCGATAATGCCGTATTTTATCGCCTCTGCCAGGCCGGCCCGGAATTCCCTTTCGGGAAGCGTGGAGAGGAAGCCCGGTTCGACAAGGACGGTTTCCGGCTGGTGGAAGGCGCCAAGGAGGTTCTTGCCGCCGGCGATGTCGATCCCGGTTTTGCCGCCAACCGAACTGTCCACCTGCGCCACCAGGGTGGTGGGAACCTGGGCGAAGCGTACGCCCCGGAGGATGGTTGCGGCCGCGAAACCGGCGACGTCCCCGGTTACCCCGCCGCCAATGGCGACGACCACGCTTTTCCGATCGATTCCCAGCCGGATCAGGCTCTCGCAGAGATCGGCGTATTCGCGCCAGCCCTTGTGTTCCTCCCCCGCGTCGAAAGGGACGGTTGCCCAGCCGGTCCGGCCGGCGAGGACGGCCTCGATGCCGTGTGCTTGCGCAACCCGGCGATCCACCACGGCGAAATGCTTGTCGGAAGGCGCCTGTTTTTCGATCGCCTCCGGCCAGCGATCGGGGAGAAAGTCGCCAATCAGGATGTCATGGCGTCGATCCCGCCGCGCAATCTCCACCGTTATCGCAATCATGCCACTCCCCCGGAAAATTCTTTCGCCCAGCCGCGGCCGGCCATATGCCGCGCGATCCGCTCCGCAACCTGGCGCGGCGCCAGGCCGGCAGCCTCGATCACCACGTCGGCCAGGAGATACACCGGATCGCGATCGGCCGCCAGTTCCAGTGCGCGCCGCCGCCAGTCCGGAACCGAGGCGAGCATGGGGCGCGCGGAAATGTCCGTCTTTTCAAGGCGGGCCACCAGATCGCCTGCGGACAGCCGGAGATAGAAGGTCACGGCGCCGGCCCGGAGGTCCTGTCGCACGTCGGGCTGGAAATAGGCGCCGCCGCCCAGCGCGATCGCGATCGCCTCCGGCCGGGCGAGGATGTCCCGGATTGTTTCCCGCTCGAGGCGGCGGAAGCCGGCCTCGCCCAAGCGGGCGAAACAGTCCGGCACGGTCATGCCGGCCCGCTTTTCCAGTTCCCTGTCGGCGTCGAGGAAAGGCAGGCCGGCCAGTTGCGCCAGTGCGGCGCCCGCCGCGCTTTTTCCCGAAGCCATCATGCCGATCAACGCCGCCTTGGCGCCGGTCAAAGGTTGCCTTTCCCGATCCGTCCCGCTATACTCTTCGCAAATAAAACGCGCGTCGTCCGCGGCCGGGGACGCTCCCGGGAAAAACGGAAGGATCGACAGCCGGCGCCTGGCGGAACGGGTTTGCCTTTCGCGTTCCGCCGGAGAGTGTAGCGATATTTCATTTTTTCGCAATCCTGCGGCGAAAACCGCGGGGGCATTTAATTCTCTTGAATCGCCAGAAGTACATGGCCCTGTGCCGCGCCGGGTTTCATTGACTTCCCGGCTGACGGCGGGTACAATGCGGATGGCGACTGAAAGGGAATCATGGGCACTG